>NZ_JAKMQZ010000005.1:0-127811 GCF_025771825.1 Campylobacter sp. IFREMER_LSEM_CL2101 | reverse complement strand
AAGGAGAAAGTTTGAAAAAAATACATAGCAGTTTGTGTGTTGCTTTATTGTTTGCAATAACACCGGATTTATCATTTGCTACTACGCAAGCTTTGTATGAAAAATCATCGTCAGCTTATATTATAAAAAATCATTCTTTTGAAAATCAAAATTTATATGATTATTCAAAAGATGTTTTTATCAAACTTAATGGAAAGAATTATTATGGAATTAAAAATAGTCAAAAAGACATTGACGGAGCAAGATTAATATATAATAATTTTGGTATATTAACTCCAGATATTAAAGATGAAGATATTGTTAGTGTGTTAAACACTATGGCTTTTATGAATACGCGTTCTAATATTTTTTACATTCCCTTTATTGTAACAGGTTTAAATCTGAAAAAAAATGTTAAAAATAGTCAGCTTATTTTGGAAAATGGTGAATTATCATCAGTGTATTATATAAAACCTAAAAATGTAAATAAAGAATTTCCAAAAGGTGTTGAAGATGCTTATAGATTTATAGTTAGCCCTGCTTTTGTAAATTATGCTAATGCTGTAAATAACTCACTTATAGTTAAAAATTCTTATATTAATATGGGTGTAGAAAATACTGAAACATTTGCATTAAATGGTGCTCCTTATGTAGCAGGTTCTATTGCTCTAAATGGCATGGTAGATTCAAATAAATTGAGTTTTGAAAAAGGTTCTAGGATAGGTTTATATAACACTCAATATATTACAAATTATGATGGTGCGCAACTTTATGATCGTAGGATACCTCATCTTTTTGGCGGATTTGCTACAGATGGTGATGTAAAAAATAACTCAATTGTTTTTAATGGGGTTGATTTTATAGTGCATGGAAAAAAGAATGAATATTTTGCATCTAGCACTATTGAAGCTTATGGTGGATTGGCTAATGTAAGTACAAGTGAAAATTTTAATGCTATTAATAATAAACTTATAATTAATAATATTAATCTAGATTTGGAAGTGGATAAAACAAAAAACCCTAGTTTTTATGATGCTGTTTTATTTGGAGAGTTTTTTGGAGGAAAATCTGTAAAAGGAAATGCTCTTAAAAATAAAATTTATGTAAGAAATCTTAATACTATAGGAGAATTAAATAAAAATTCTAAAGTGCAAGCTTCTATGAATTTTTATGGAGGTTTTGCTAGTAATGGTCAAGCAAATGAAAATCATGTAGAATTTGACTTTAAAAATCCATTTAAAATTAGTGATAATTTTTCAGGAAAAAATTATTTTAGATTATATGGTGGTTATGCAACAAAAGGAGCAAATGGTAATATTATTAGTATAAAAAATAATCTTAATGAAGAATTGGTTCCGCAAAACTATAAAGATGAACTTGTGGTGTATGCAGCTAGAACCTTAAGTGGTAATGCTAATGATAATAGTATTAATATTGAAAATTCTTTAATTTCTCTTCCTTTATATGGCTTTATAACCAAAAAAGTCACTATACAAGATCATGTTTATACACCTGAACAAGCAAATGGAAATAAAATCTCACTAAAGGAAATTAAATCATCAAAAAATTTAAGCTTTTTAATCGAGGCAAAAGAAGTTAATGATAATAAGATAACTTATGATTTAGTGCAAAGTCTTTCTGAAAATAGTTCTTTAGATAGAGGCTCAAAAATAGTTATAAGAGCAGATGAAAAAGCAAGTGGTAACTATATATATTTAAAAGATTATTCTTCAGCTGCTAAAGAAAGTGCTGTTGTCATTGGAGCTACTAATGAAAGTTCGTATAATAAAGTCATACTAGAAAATGCTACATTTGGAACTTCTTCGGATAAAAGAGAAGGGTATTTACATTTAATAGGTGGTGTATCTAAAAACACCCATCACAATATAGTAGAAATTTCTAATATTAACATAGATGAGTATAAAAATAAAAATGCTGTGTTTATTGCAGTATCTGCAGTTTTTAAAGATGAATATAAGGAAAGTAAATCTTACGATAATACTTTATATTTAGGTGGTAATTTTCTTACTTATGAAAATGATAGTATGAACTGTATTAGCGGTACAATACTACATGAGCATGTTGGAAAAAAAGTTTATAATCATATAGCCCCACATTTAGAAAATTTATCTAAAAATAATCATCTAATATTAGACGTTGCTTATGTTGGCACTGAAATGGTAAATAATTTTGAAGATTTTACTTTTGTAATATCTAAAAACACTCAAGCAAATCAAGCGATATTACATATTAGCAACGAACCTTTAAATCTTACTTTATCCGGAATTTTTAAAGTTCTAGCAAAAGATAATTTGACACTAAAAAACAAAACATTTAAGCTAGTACAAAGCGATAAAGGCTTTGTAGATGAAGTTGGTAAAAGCTTAAGTGAATATAGACTCAATAAATATCTAAGTAAAATGTCCTCTAATGTAAAAGACATATATTATAAACAAATAAAAAACTTAAAAGGTTTTAATGAAGTTAAATTTAGTTTAGAAGCTTCTAAAGATCTAAAAACTATTTATGTGAAATTTAATTAAATAAGGAGTTAAAACATGAAACAAGTTGGAAAAAAAATATTTCTTTCTACTATAGCATCATCTTTAATATTTTCTCCACTAATGGCTTTACCTAGTGGAGGCAAATTTACTCATGGAACTAGTGGTAGCATTATTACTAATGGTAATAATATGAGTATTACCGGAAAAACAGAAAACGGTAATCATGTTATCCAATGGGGTGGTGGATTTAATATAGGCAAGGGTGAAAGTGTAAAATTTACCACTAGTGGTCAAAATTATCTAAACATAGCTTATCAAAAAGATGCATCTAAAATTTTTGGTTCTTTAAATGGTGGGACTAATAATATTTATTTAATTAATCCTATGGGTGTAGTGATAGAAAAAGGAGGTAGTGTTACTGCAAATAAATTTGTAGCTTCTACTACTCCATTAAATGATGGGCAGGTTAATAAATTTTTATTACAAGGCTCAAAATTCTCCCCGGTATTTGATGTAAACAAAAAAGGAAATATAATTAATCTTGGAACTATTAATGCAGATAATATACTTTTAATAGGTAATAAGGTTGAGATAGGTGTTGGTGGTAAGATAAGAGGTCAAGATGGTTTAAAAAATGCTAAAGAAGCTCATTTGGTTGGAAATTATGTTTATGTAAATGTTGGTAAAGAAAGTGATGGAAACACCATTAAAGTAGATAAAAATAGCTTAAAAGGAACAGCTATCAAAGAAGGATATCTACAAAGAGATATGACTAGTTTTGAGGCAGATAAATATGAATTTGGAAATTTTGGAACCATTTTTAAAGCTTCTTATGATGGTAAAAATAGTGTGGATTTTACAAAAGCTGTTACTATAGGCGGATGGTATAATGATAATAATACTTTAGACCATGGTAAAAATGCAAATGAGTGGAAGCTTTTTGCAGATGGATGGAACGATAATGAATTGACAGAGGATATTTTTAAGGATGGACTTACTACTATAAGATTGATCAGTGATATTGACTTTACAGGGTTTTCTCTTATAGATCCAGTGGGTGCAAATAAATATGCCTTTAGTGGAGTTTTTGATGGTGGTGGTTATACTTTAAAAAATATTAAAATAAAAGCTCAAGATAGCTCTACTGGATGGAATACGGGATTATTTGGAAAAGTAGAAGGTAAAAATGGGCAAAAAGCTAAGATATATAACTTGAATGTTGATGGCTTAAGTTTTTCTGGTACAACTAATATAGGTGGAGGTTTTGTTGGACAAGCATCTTATGCAGAATTTGACAATATCCATTTAAAAAATTTTGAACTGCTTGAGTTTACGGATAATAAATATGATGATGGCGGAAAACTTTATGCTGGAGGTTTTGTAGGATGGGCTAAAGAAGGCTCTTCTTTTAAAAATATTACAATGGATAATATACAAGGTATAATATTAACTCCAGCTGGAACCAGTTCAAAGGAAAACAATATATACGTTGGTGGATTTGCAGGACTTGTTGATGGTGCGTATTTTGATAATATTTTACTTAATAATTTCGGGAAAATTCATGCACGTGCATATGAAACAGCAGCTTATATTTTTGCTGGAGGATTTGCGGGCTTTGCTAAAGATAACTCGTCGTTTAATAATATTACATTGAATAGGATAGGATTTTCTAAGCCAATAAACAATCATCAAAATAAAAATGATTATGGTTATGGTATTTATGCTGGGTATGATTTTGAAAAACCCGTAATTGGAAATAATTGGAATATAGCTGCTGCTGCTGGTGGTTTTGTAGGTGGTTTAAGTGGCGAAGGTTTATTTTTTGAAAATATAGTTTTAAATAATATAGGAGATATAGAGGCAATTTTAAAAGAAGCTCATTATCAGTATCCAGCACATTCTGGAGCAGGTGGGTTTGTTGGTATGATTTATAACGATATTGCATTAAATGGCGTGGATAAAAAAATATTTGACGCGAAATTTAATAATATTTATTTAAATTTTAACGATGTTATGAGTATTAGAGCAGATGGCGGTTGTGTAAATGGCTCTTTTGGACAATGTATATTTTATATGCCAAATTATGCTGGTGGTTTTTTAGGTGGTGTTAGAGGGCAAAATGAGGGCCAACAAGGGGGTAAATTTGGTAACAATTTTTCTATGAATAATATCTATCTTCAATATAGAAATGATGTTACTATTAATGTAGCTAATCAAAATGGAGAGTGGGCTAGAGGTATATTTGCTGGATGGTTGAATGAATCAAACTTTGCTAATATTCATAATGTAAATGCTTATTATGAGAAACGTCTGCCTCATCAAATTAATAATACAGGTTTTTATGGAGATTATTGGGATTATTATCGATTTTTTAAAAGTGATAGAAAATTTGAATTGTATGAATCTAGCAATAGGGATAAAATATCTTCAGGTATTTATAATGCACTAAAAAATTCTGGTTTAGAATATAATGACAAAGGATATTATACTTATTATAGTGAAAAAATTACTACACCAGATATTCCTGATTTAATTTCTCCTTCTATAGAAAAAAACGATTTTGATCCTGCTATGCTTCAGTATATTTTAGATGATATTATGAATGGACATTATACCTATAATACTAAAACAGGCAAATGGGAAATTGTAGGCGGAAATGAAAACAATGAAATTGATCAAAGTGTTGATTTTTTAAATACATTTTTTGCTAATGGTGCTATAGGGGATGAATTCTTTAATCTTTGGAAAGATGATAGTTTAGAATCTTATAAAAAATTTAAAGCAGCCTATGAAGTTTATACAAACAAAGAGACTATAAAACAAAAAAAAGAAGAAGAAGTAAAAAATGCTCAAGGTAATTTTAATGATGCTTATAGCGCTTATCAAGCTGCCTTAGCTGCTTTGATACGAAAAATTAATGATTATAATAAACTTAATGAACAAGGTATAACAGATAATTTACAATCAACTTATGATTCTATCTTAGCTGATATTAAAGCACTTGATCAACTATACTCTAACTTAATGGGTTCTTATGATAATTTAAAAAGCAATGTTTTTGTTAAAAATGACATTAAAGAAGTTGGAGGATATAATGGATATAACGGCTCATATGAAATTTTAGGTAGTGTTAATTTACCTATTAAAGGATTATTACCAACATTTAATGAGCCTGGAAAAGGAGGAGGAGGTGAAGATCCAACTGAACCAGAAGTTAAACCTAATATTCCAAAACCTGATCATAACTTAGTAAAAATTGCTTATTTTGAAGATGAAGAAAAAGAAGAAAAAGAAGAAGCAGAAATAGGCGAAGCTAGTGCAGATGCGGGTGGAATTCGTTGTATAGTAAGCGATGAATCTAAAACTATGAATGTGTGTATTACAAGAAAGAGATAAGAGCATGAATAAAAAGATATTTTTTATAAGTTTAATCACAGCCCAAACTTTATTATGGGCTGAATCTGATGAAACAAAAGTTAGAAAAATGATAGAATTATCTCCTCATTCATCTAATCCTCAAGTTAAAAATTTAAGCAATAGTTTAAAAAACAAAGATCAAGCTATAGAGTATAAACAAGAAAAAGAAATAAAACCACAAAGTCAATCTCAAGAAAATGTTAGTTATATTAAAGATTTTATTTTGCATATAGATAACGAAGGTGAGACTTTTGAAAAATTAAAAATCAATAAAGCAGATATTTTACAAGTTCTAGAAGGTTATAAAAAACAAGAACTTAATCTTCAAAATTTAAAAGATATCACAAATATCATTTCTTATATGTGTCAAGTTAGTGGTTATCCATCAACTGTTGCTTATATACCACCACAAGATTTGAGTAATCAGGTAGTTCAGGTGAATATTGCATTTGGTACTTTAGGGAAATTTATCATAAAAGATGAAGAATCTTTAATTTCATCTTATGCTATAAATAGTAAGTTAAATGAAAGCTTAAAAGGAAAAATTATAACTACCAAAAAGCTTGAAGATGCTATTTTTAGAATTAATGAGATGTATGGTATAAAAACATCAGCAACATTGCAATCTGGAACTGAATATGGCCAAAGTGATATTGTTGTGAAAATAGAAAAAGATGATCCAGCTAGTTTTTTGTTATATGCAGATAATTATGGAACTAAATCAACTGGAAGGTATCATGCAGGGGTAAGTGCCAGTTTTAATAATCTCTTTAAACAAGGAGATAATTATAATTTTTATCTACAAAATAGCGATGAGCAGCAAATTAACTTTGGGGCAACTTATAGTACTTTTTTAGGAGATTTAAAAATTTCTCCAACTATCTCAAAAGGTTCTTATATACTTGCTGGAGAAAGATATGAAGGTTTAGGTGCTTATGGAACTTCTTTAAATATAGGAGTTAATTTTTCTTATCCTATGTTTTTAACACATGAAGCTTCATCATATTTAATTTTTGGAATTACACACAAACAACTGCAAGATTACTATTTTGATGGTAGTTTGGGTTTTAAAAAATACAGTGTTGTAGGTAATGTTGGAACACAAGGAACTTATAGAGGAATTCCAAATAATTCCTTCAGCTACACTTTCAATGTGTTTTATGGAAATGTAGATGACGATGGAGGTAGTATAACTTTAGCAGGACCTGAATTGGGTCATTTTGGAAAAATAAATCTAGATGTTAATAATGAATATTATCTACACGAAAAACTTACTCATTTGTTTAGTTTTAGTTATCAAAAATCTATAGGAGGATCGATACTAGATAGTAGCGAAACTGCTTCTATAGGTGGTCCTTATGGGGTAAGAGCTTATTTAGAAGGAGAGGGCAGTGCGGATAATGCTATAAAAGCTAGTTTCGGAATAAGATATGAAACTCCTTTGTCAGGATTTTATATTACACCTTTTTATGATATAGGATATTCTTGGTATGAAAATAGCGATAATTATATAGATGATCATTATTTTATGGATGCGGTAGGACTTGAGTTGTTATATCTAAATCCTGGAAAACATTATATAAAACTAGATGGAGCTAGAGCTGCTCATAAATACAAATACGATGGAGAGCATAGAGCTAGAATTTATCTTAGTGGTGGGGTGTATTTTTGAGATTTAAAACTTTAAAATATAAACTATAACTTTGCTATAATTATACTTTATATTTTAGAGGTGTAAATGAATAAAATTTTATTATTAGCTGATGGAGTTTATGCGAAAGATTTTTTAAAGAAAATTCATAGCAATAAAACTTTCAAAGAGTCTTTGAGTGTTGTTTATTATAATGATGATAGTGTGGATTTAAGCTTAGAAAATGAACAAATCTCTTTTTATAAGTTTGATCCTACGAGTTTGATTAAGCTAGAAAATTTATTAAAAGAAAAATTCCATCAAGCTATCATTTACATGCAAGAAGAAGCTGATATGCTAGCTTGCTATAAAAATTTAAGAAAATTACACCCAAGATTAAATATAGTTATCATGGATTTATGGAATACTCAAATTGATGATAATTTTTGTGAAGTGATTAATATCTATGATACTTTAAGCACGAGATTAACAGGCTGTTTGGATAATATGCCATCAACTGCTCAATTTATAGGACTTGGGCAAGGTGAGATTATGGAGGTTAGAATTCCTGCAGGATCAAGCTTTGCTTACAGACATATAAGTTCTATTAGTCAAAAACGCTTTAAAATCGTAATGGTTTATAGAAATAATGAATTTATTTTAGCAAGACCTGGGCTTATTTTAATGCCAAATGATAGTATTTTAATTGTAGGTGATCCTAAAGTTTTACAAAGTGTTTTTACTAATGTTAAAACAAGTTTAGGACGCTTTCCATCGCCTTTTGGGGATAATATACTTTGTATTATAGATATGAAAAAAATGAGTGAGTTTGCCATAGAAAAGCTTATTTTTGCAAGCTTGCTTTTGCATATAAGGATTAATAGTAAAAAGCTTTATTTTAAAGTGATTAATCCTACTTTAAATCCTATGTATTATAAACTTAAAGCCTTGCATAAAAATAGTACTGAAGTGATATTTGACTATGAAAGTACAAATGTAAAAAATATTAAGCCTTTTGTGGAAAATACTAGCATAGGTTTGCTAGTGGTGGAGGATTATCTTTTTGAAAAAGAAAAAAGTTTTCTTTTTACTTTAAAAATTCCTGTGTTAAAAGCTGGTAAAGGGGATTTTGCGGACTTAAAATCATCGGTGGTTTTAAGCTCAAATTTTGAAGATGTAGAAGGTATTGCTTCTATTATGCTTGATTTAAATAAACAAATTCAACTAGGGCTTGCTTTGTATTATTATGCTTTAAAACTAAATAAAGCTGAAATTTTTGAATATCATCAGTATTTTGAAAGTCTTTCGAAACTTCATGATGAAAAATTACTTTTAATAGAAGAAAAAGAACACAATCCTATCAATAAATTTTCTTATAAACAAAATATATTGCATTTTGTACCATTTAATGAAAAAATTTTAGGTAGTAACTTCAATAAAATTTTAAAAACGGATTTAAATACGATATATTATAAGATGAATAAAAATTATCAATTATTTATACCATCACTGTGAGAAAACAATGCAAGTTAAAGTAAATTTAGAAAATAATACAAGTTATAATGTCTATATAAATGAGCTAGAAAAGTTAAATTTTGATACTAAAGTAGTGATTTTAACTAATGAATTAGTAGCAAAATTACATTTAGATACACTTTTGGAAAAAATTCAAGCTAAAGAACTTTTTGTTATAAAAATCAAAGATGGTGAAGAGTATAAAAATTTACAAACCATAGAATATATCTTAGATCAAATGTGTGCTTATAAGTTAGATAGAAAAAGCTTGCTTATAAGCTTTGGTGGCGGGGTGATCTCTGATATGGGTGGTTTTGTAGCAAGTATATATCAAAGAGGGATAGAATTTATTAATATCCCTACAACTTTACTAGCTTGCGTGGATGCAAGCGTGGGTGGTAAAACCGGGGTGAATAATAAATTTGGTAAAAACTTGATAGGCACTTTTTATCAGCCAAAAGCGGTGTATTGTGAGAGTGAATTTTTAAAAACCTTATCTTCAAGAGAACTAGCTGCTGGTATGGCTGAATTTATCAAAATGGCTGTGGTTTTTGATGAAGCAATTTTATCTTTTTTAGAAAATTTAGATGAGGATAAATTTTTAAATGCTAAACTTGATGATATTACCTTGGATCAAATCATTCAAAAAAGCATAGAACTTAAAGCTAATGTGGTTTCACAAGATGAAAAAGAAAGTGGCTTAAGAATGCTTTTAAACTATGGGCATACTTTTGCTCATGTTATAGAAAATCAAACAGGGTATAAAAAATACTTACATGGTGAAGCTGTGGCTATAGGTATGAATATGGCAAATGTTTTAGCATTAAATTTAGGATTATTAAGTAAGCAAGAATGCCAAAGAGTACAAAATTTACTTATGAAATTTAAATTACCCATATCTTATAAAATTGCAAATACACAAGAGTTTTACAATGCCTTTTTCTTGGATAAAAAGACACATTTTCAAAAGATTAATTTCATTTTAGCTTGTGGTTTGGGAAAAGCTTGCATAAAAAATGATATAAGCAAAGAAGATATTTTACGCACTTTAGAGGTGTTTGTATGAAAAAGATTTTTTTGCTTTTATTTTTACCATTTATAATGCTTTTAGCACAAGATGATATAGAACATTTAGATCAAAAACTCAATGAATTACATAATAATTTAGCTTATAATACTTGGGTGATTAAATATAATAATTTTAATATTTATAAAAAAACCCAAGATGAGATTTTAGCTTTAGAAAAAGAAAGTTTAAAGGCTAATGAACGTAATAAAAGCATTATAGAAAGGCAAATTTTAATCTTAAAAGAAAGATTAGAGCTTTTAAGTGAGTATAAAAGTGCAAATTTTTCCAAGATGGTATTAGCTCCTGAAGAAGTTGATAAAATAGATAAACTAACTAATCCTTTAGCTATCATTTCAGCATACTCACACATAAAAAAACTAAGACGCGATAAAGAAGAATACATTAATCTTTTGAATAGTTTTAAGCAGACTTTAGATGAGCTTATAAAAGAAAATGTTTTGGTTGCTGAGATAGCTAAATTAGCTCCAAGTAAAGAACATGATGAGCATTTAAAAATATCTAATCAAATGGTAAGAGATTTTTCACAAACTCTGCGTTTTGGAGAAATTTCTTATTCTGTGTATGAGAAAAAAATTCAAGAAGAAATTGAGAAAACAACAGCTTCTATTAAAATTCAAGGTGTAAGAGCTTTTAATATAGTTTTGGCTATTATTATCGTTGTAGCCATAGCGTTTTTACTCAAATTCATAGCTAGAAAATATATAGGCGATAATGATCGCTTTTATACAGCAAATAAAATCATTAATTTTATTAATATTAATGTGATTATTTTGATTTTGCTTTTTGGGTATATTGAAAATATTAGTTACTTAGTGACTGTGCTTGGTTTTGCTTCTGCTGGTTTGGCTATTGCTATGAAAGATATGTTTATGTCTATGCTTGGTTGGTGTGTGATAGTTTTTGGTGGAAGTTTTAGAGTGGGTGATAGAGTTAGAGTTTTTCAAAACAATACACATTATATCGGTGATATAATTGACATTTCATTTTTAAGAATAACCTTATATGAAGATATTTCTTTGCTAACTTATACAGATAATCGAAGAAGTGGTAGGATAATTTTCATACCAAATAATTTTATATTTACTAATCTCATATCAAATTATACTCATCATGGTATGAAGACAGTTTGGGATGGACTTGATATTACTTTAACTTTTGATTCAAATCATCAAAAAGCCTTAGAAATAGTAGAAGAAATCGTTATAAAAGCTTCTAAAGGTTATACAAAAATAGCAAAAGAATCTATGAGTAAATTAAGAAATGAATACAGCATTAGAAATCCTAAAGTAGAGCCTAGGTTTTTTACATTTTTAGAAGGTTATGGCATGAGAATTTCTGCTTGGTATATGACAAATTCTTATGCGGCTTTGATTTTAAGAAGTAATATAAGTAAAGAGATTATCAATGAATTTAATAAACACGATGATATAAAAATAGCTTATCCATCGCAAAATTTATATATGGCAAAACACGAATTTATAGAAAATAAGGAAGATATTTGAAAAAAAAGGTATATTTTAAAACTTTTGGTTGTAGAACTAATATTTATGATACACAATTATTAAAAACTTATATTAAAGATCATATTGTTACACAAAATGAGCAAGAAGCTGATGTGATAGTGATAAATTCTTGCACGGTTACAAATGGTGCTGATAGCGGGCTTAGAAGCTATATTAATGGTGTAAAGAAAAATGGAGTTAAGGTTATACTTACAGGCTGTGGTGCTGTAAGCAAGGGAAAGGATTTTTTTAATAAAAAAGAAATTTTTGGAGTTTTAGGAGCTTCTAATAAAGATAAAATTAATGAGTTAATCTCGCAAGATAAAGCTTTTTATGAGCTTGGAAATTTACGCTTTATCGATACAAAAATCGTAAGTAATTATGAAAATCACACTAAAGCTTTTGTAAAAATTCAAGAAGGATGTGACTTTGCTTGTAGCTATTGTATAATCCCAAGTGTTAGAGGTAAATCAAGAAGTATGCCAAGTGAGGAAATAATAAAGCAAATTAAGCTTTTAGCTCAAAATGGCTATAGTGAAGTGGTTTTAACGGGTACTAATATAGGAAGTTATGGTTTAAAAGATAAAACTACACTTGGAAAATTATTACAAGAAATAGGCAAGGTTAATGGTATAAAAAGAGTAAGACTTGGGAGTTTGGAGCCTGCTCAAATTGATGAGAGTTTTAAAGAAATTTTAGATGAGCCTTGGCTTGAAAAACATTTGCATATTGCCCTGCAGCACACTCATGAAAAAATGCTACGCATTATGCGTAGAAGATCGCATACGCAAAATGATTTAGCACTGTTTAATGAGTTAAGTCAAAAAGGTTTTGCTTTAGGGACAGACTTTATCGTAGCACACCCTGGAGAAAGTGAGTTAATATGGCAAGAAGCTTTAGAAAATTTCAAGCAATTTAAACTTACGCATATCCATGCTTTTATTTTCTCACCACGCGATGGAACGCATTCTGCTTCTATGAGTGAGCGAATCAATGGTGAAATAGCCAAAGAAAGATTAAATATTTTAAAAGATATAGTTGCGCAAAATAATTATGAGTTTAGAAAAAATCAAAAAAATACTTTAGAAATTTTAGTTGAGAGTAAAAAAGATGGTTTTTATGAAGGCTATGATCAATTTTTTAATAAAATCAAAATTGTAAGCAAAGAAGATATTGCTAAACAATGGATAAGTATTGAAAAATATGAATGCAAAGAAGATTGTAACTATGTAAGGTTAGAGGATGAAAAATAAAAAGATTATCTTAGCTTCATTTTTATTACTTTGTGTTTTTGTAGTAGTTGCGTTTATAAAAAATCAGCCTGATTATATTAGTAAAGCTGCTTATGAAGAGCTTTTAGAACAAAATTTAATCCAAAAAGCCATAGTAGAAAATAATGAAATATTATTAAAAAGTAAAGAAGGAAATTTTTTAATTGCTAAAGATGTAGTGGATTTAAATGCTTTGTGGCAAAAAATTCCTTTAGAATATGCTAAAGATTATAACTTAAGTGAGTTTTTTTTGATCTTTATTTTGCTTGCTTTTCTTATAAGCTTTTTACTCTTTCTTAATAAAAAAAATAAAGATAGACAAAATTTACTTTCTTTAGAAAAAAATATTTTAGAAAAAAATGAACAAAATAACACTATACAAGATGTAGTAAGTGAAGTTAAATTTAAAGATGTAGCAGGGGTTGATGAGGCTAAGGTAGAGCTTTTAGAAATCGTTGATTTTTTAAAAAATCCTCAAAAATATAAAGATTTTGGTGTGAAAATGCCAAAAGGGGTTTTACTAGTAGGCCCTCCTGGAGTGGGTAAAACCTTGATAGCAAAAGCAGTAGCAGGTGAAGCTGGGGTGCCATTTTTTTATCAAAGTGGGGCTAGTTTTGTAGAAATTTATGTAGGTATGGGTGCAAAAAGAGTTAGAGAGCTTTTTTTAAAAGCTAAATCAAAAGCTCCAAGTATCATTTTTATAGATGAAATTGACGCAGTTGGTAAAAGTAGGGGGGATTTTTCTAATGTAGAAAGAGATAATACCCTAAACCAACTTTTAACTCAAATGGATGGATTTGAAGATAATAGCGGGGTTATAGTAATGGCTGCTACAAATAAAATCGATCTTATGGATAATGCGCTGTTAAGATCAGGGCGTTTTGATAGAAGAATTTTTATATCTTTGCCTGATTTTAAAGATAGAATGCATATTTTACAAAATTATATGAAAGAAAAAAAATCTAGTGTAGATTTAGAAAAAATCGCAAAAGCTAGTGTGGGTTTTAGCGGAGCAGCTTTAGAGACTTTAGTTAATGAAGCGGCCATTAATGCTATAAGAAGAAAATCAGATTTAATAGAAGAAAATGATTTTTTTGCAGTGCTTAATAAGGTTTTAATGGGTAAAAAAAAGATTTTCTCTCTAAGTGATAAGGAAAGAAAAATTCAAGCCACATACCAAGCAGCTAAAGCTTTGTGTGCTTTTTATTTTGATGTTAAATTTGAAAAAATTACCCTAATCGAAGATAGATTTAAAGAGTATGAAAATACCATCAAATCAAAATCAGAATTATTAAATAAAATAAAAGTTTTTCTAGCAGGCTCAGTTGCTATGGAGCTTATTTTTAATGAAAGCTATACTAATGCACAAAGTGATCTTTTAAAGGTTAAAGAATTGCTTACTTTCATGGAAACTTTTGCTATGGCAAATGAGGGTTTATTGCAAGAGCAAAAGCAAGAAGTGAAAGAATTTTTAGAATTAATGAAAGAAAAAGTAGTGAGATTAGCTAGCATTCTTTTAGAAAATGAAAAAATAGAAAAACAAGATGTAGAAAAAATCATAATGGAGTAAAAATGGTAAAAATAGGAATTTTAGTACTTTCAGATAGAGCAAGTAACGGAGTTTATGAAGATAAATCCGGAGTAGAGATAGAAAAAATTTTAGATTCTTATATAAAAAATGAAAAAAGTTTTTATTATGAGCTAATTCCTGATGAGTATGATTTAATTATAGAAAAATTAGCTTATTTAGCTGATGAAGTAAAATGTGATTTGATTTTTACTACAGGAGGTACGGGGCCTGCTTTGCGTGATGTGACACCAGAAGCAACGCAAGCGGTGTGTGATAAAATGCTTCCAGGTTTTGGGGAGTTAATGCGTGCAAAAAGCTTAGAATATGTGCCAACGGCTATACTTTCAAGACAAAGCGCGGGTATAAAAGGAAAATCATTAATCATTAACTTACCGGGCAATCCAAAAGCTATAAGAGAGTGCATTGAGCCTATATTTCCTGCTATTCCTTATTGTGTGGATTTAATAGGTGGAGCTTATATTGAAAATAATGAAGAGGTAATTTCTGTATTTAGACCAAAGAAAAAGTAAGTCTAACTAGACTTACTTTGAGGTTTTATAACCTTGCGATAAAAGTGCGTTCATACCACCTTTTAAATTAGTAACTTCTATGCCATTTTGATCTAATAAAGCAGAAGCTTTAGCACTTCTTGAGCCACTTCTACAAACTATAGCGATAGGTTTGTTACTTGAAATCTTTTTAATTTCCTCAACGAAATTTTCATTTACACTGCCATCTTCATTGTAAAAGCTAATTTTAATGGCATTTTTTATAGTACCAGTTTGTGCCCATTCGCTAGGTTTTCTAACATCAATTACTTGATAATTTTCCAAATTATCCGCATTAATATCGATATTTTTCACTTCTGCTAAAACAAAACTAGCACAAAGTGCTAAAGATAAAAATATTTTTTTCATAATCAACTTTCCTTTTTTGTAGCTTCATAGCCTTGCGATAAAAGTGCTACCATGCCACCATCTAGATTAGTACATTCTATACCTAGAGCATCTTCTATCATCATAGCAGTGTGTTTGCTTCTTGAGCCTGTAGCGCATACAAAGGCTATGTTTTTATTTTGATAATCTACTTTTTCTTTAAACTCTTGGATGAAATTTTCATTCATAAAGCCATTATCATCGCAAAGTGCGATGAGTATAGCTTCTTTTATAACCCCGCTTTTCCATTCGCTTGGGGTTCTTACATCTATAATGCAAAATTCGTGTAAAATATCTTTAGAAATAGTTATATTTTTCATTTTTCTAAAGCCTTAGAAACGATTTTGCTTAAGGCATTGTTAAATTCGCTAGGGTTATCTATACCCATACCTTCACTAAGTTTAGCCATATTTAAAAGAATATGTGCCATTTCATTAGCTAAGGTATCATTTTCTTTTAAGGCTTTTAAAATTTCATGATTAGGATTGATTTCAAGTATAGGTTTAACTTGCTGTTCTTGTCCCATTTGTTTAAGAATTTGTTGCATAGCAAAATCAGGTTTATTTTGATCATAAACAATACAGCTTGGACTATTTGAAAGTCTTTGGCTAAGTTTTACCTCTTCAATTTCATCTTTTAAAACTTCTTTTATTTTGATGAGTAAGCTTGCAAATTCAGCCTTTTGTTCTTCGCTAGTTTCTTCACTAGCTAGATGATTGATAGCGCTAAATTTTAAACCTTCAAATTCATTCATCATAGGCATAACTATGGTATCAATTTCCTCATCAAGTAATAAAACATTGATATTTTTTTGTTTATAGCTTTCAAGTAATGGAGAATTTCTTAAAAGTTTTTCATTTTTTCCGCTGATATAAAAAATTTCATTTTGTCCTTCAGCTAAGTTTTGTTTATACTCTTCAAGATCAATTAATTCTTCTTTATTTGAGTTTTTAAAGTATAAAAGCTTAGCTATAGCGTCTTTATTTTCGCCAAAACCATATAAACCTTCTTTTAAAACTTTTCCAAAATTCTCATGAAATTTAAGATAATTTTCTTTATCTTTTTCTTTGAATTTTTTAAGTTCTGCTAGGATTTTTTTAACACTTGCTTCTTGAACGCTTTTTAAGATTTTATTTTCTTGCAAGATCTCACGACTAACATTAAGCGGTAAATCTTCTACATCAATAATCCCGCGTACAAATCTTAAATAAGTTGGTAATAATTCTTTATCATCATCGCTGATAAAAACTCTTTTTACATAAAGTTTTAAACCACTTTTATAATCTACTCTATATAAATCAAATGGAGCTTGTGCTGGTATAAAGAATAAAGAATTATACTCTATAGAACCTTCAGCTTTTGTGTGAATATAAAGCATAGGTTTGTTTGAGTCATGAAAGTTTTGCTCATAAAATCTTTCATAATCTTCAGCTTTTAAACTTGCTTTATTTTGTCTCCATAAAGCACTTGCTGTGTTAATTTGAGTGTTTTTTAATTCTTTTTTAGGTTCTTTTTCGCCTTCTTCTAGTGGTAAATACTCTTCTTTTTCCATAAAAATAGGAAATTGTATGTGATTTGAGTATTTTTCTACTATACTTTCAATGCGGTATGAGTTTAAAAATTCTTCATCTTTTAAATGTAAGGTTATGCAAGTGCCTTGCTCATCTTTATTTGCATCTTCTATTTCATAACCACTAGCATCAGAAGTCCAAAGATAAGCTTTATCATCTAATGCCTTTTTGCTTAAAACTTCTATTTTAGAAGCCACCATAAAAGCAGAGTAAAAGCCTACACCAAATTGTCCTATAAGTTGAGAGTCTTTTTTGGCATCACCACTTAAATTTTCTAAAAAGCTTTTTGTACCACTTTTAGCAATGGTTCCAAGATGATTGATCAAATCTTCTTTATTCATACCTATACCATTATCGCTTATGGTTAGGGTTTTTGCTTCTTGATTGAAGTTGATTTGAATTTTTGGCTCAAATTTTAAATTTTTATAAGCATCATCACTCACGCTTAAATAACTAAGTTTGTCAAGTGCGTCGCTTGCATTAGAAATAAGCTCTCTTAAAAAAATTTCTTTGTTTGAATACAAAGAATGAATCATAAGTTGTAAAAGTTGATTAACTTCAGTTTGAAATTGCATTTATATCTCCTTTATTTAAAAATTAAAAAACCAATCCATACTGCCAAAAGACAAAGGATAATATTTAAAATAATATTTAGAAAAAAGTGAAAATAATCACCACTTTGCAAAAATAGCAAATTTTCATAAGAAAAAGTTGAAAAAGTCGTAAAAGCACTTAAAAAACCCGTGCTAATTAAACTTTTAGTAAAAATATGCACGCCTTTAGAGTTTGCATAAGAAAAAAACAAGCCCATTAAAAAAGATCCTATGATATTAACAAGTAAAGTACCATAGGGAAAATCATGTGGAATGATTTTATTAAAAAAGCTACTAGTAAGCATTCTAGATATAGCCCCTAAAAAGCCACCAAAACCTACAGCCAAAACCGTACTAATCAAGCTTTTGACCTTTCGTTATCTAAGATTGTTTGCATTTTTTCTCTAGTTTGATCAAGCCAATCATCTTTACTTGTATCAACAAGATCAAGAAATACTACTTTTAAAACACCACTCTTTGCACTAAAGTTTTGTGTGTCTAAAATTTTAGCTGAATCAACAATTACCACAGGTTGGACTTTTAGCTTAAGTTTTTCACTTAAAATTTTAGCTCCAACTTTGAATTTTAAAAGTTTTTGCGTTTTAGATCTTGTACCTTCTGGAAAAATAGCCAAAATTCTATCTTCTTTTAGTCTTTCTTTAGCCTCTTTTAAAAGTTTTACTAGACCCTTTGGACTTCTATCTATACAAATAATTTTAGGTTTTTTAATCAAAGTTTTAAAAACGGGGAGTTCGCCAAGTTCTTTTTTTGCTATCCAAGATATATTTTTTGGGCATAAATCTTCCAAAACAACTATATCTAACAAGCTTTGATGATTGATTAAAAGTAAATTAGCTTGAGGGTGTATAGAACCTTGGGTTTGAATTTTATAATTTATTATATATTTTTGTAGTTTTGACCATGCTTTTCTGATTTTCCAAATTTTTTCTTGTGATTGCAATAATAAAAAAGCAATACATAAAAATATAATAGATAAAATAAATTCAATCCAAAATATTAAAGCTTTAAATCTTTGATAAATCTTCACTTTTTACCCAGCCTATTTTTCCATTATTAAATAAAATTTTTTTATATTCATCTCTTGAATCTAGCACTTCTACTTCTTGGTTATATTTTCCAGAATAAAAATGAGTTGAGTTTAGAGTTGGTAAAATTTGTACTTTACTTTCAGCTTTTAATATAGCTTTATATATGTTATTTTGGGCTAAAAAACTTGCTATTAAAGCTAAAATTGCTAAGCCTAAAGCTACATAGCTTTTCTTAAATACAAACCATAAAGCAAAAATACCACACAAGCTCCACAAAAACACTTGTTTGTAAAAATTAAAATCATTAGTTTTTGGATTTAAATCACTTTGTGTGCTTATACTATCTTCTTTAAGTTCTATTTTTAAGGAAAAATCTTTTAGTTCTTTAGAATTTAAATTAAAATAAGAAAAATCAAAACGCGTTTTGCTTTTATCTAAAATAGCATAATAAAATCCACTTTGTTTTTCAAAATCGCCTTTAATAGCCTCTACACCTTGTTTTTGAATATCTTTTATATTAAAACTTGCTAGGTTTGTGTTTTCTCCTGCAAGTTCTATAAATAAAATCATATTGTCATTATCAAAATGGCTTGCTTTTACTTGTTTTACTTCTAAATTACTTGCAACTATGTGTGAGTATTTGTTAGAAGGAGCGTCGATTTTTTTAAGTCTAATAGGTTTTATAATTAGTGATGAGCTTTGAAAAATATGATCATTTCTACTTAAAGAAACGATGATTTTATTTAAATTAGCATTTAAACTTTTTGCTTCAAACCATAATTTTGTGTGATATGAATTAGCTTTTTGCTCCCAAATAGGATTAGGATTAATCCAAAGCATATCGTCATTTTTTTCAAAGCTCACATTTAAATCAAAACTTACATTAGTTGTGGTGATAACCTCAAGATCTATAGCAAAAGCTTCATCTGTATAAGCTTCATCAGTGTATTCTTTTGCATTTAATACCAAAGAGCCCTGAGGAATAAAATTTTCATCATTGACTTTACTTTCATAATTACTCTCATCACTTGGAGCGATGGTTTGATAAATTTGTTTAGCTTGATCGTCTAATTGATTGTAATTTTTTTCTAAGGTGTTATAATCTTCAAAAACACTGTTTTCTTGAGCATATAAATTAAGTGCTAGTAAAAAAACACAAAAAACTTTGAAGGTTTTTAGCAATTTAAAAATCCTTCAAACATTTTAAGTCCTACTTTTGAGCCAAGTATATCATCACACATTCTTTCAGGGTGTGGCATAAGTCCAAAAACTTTTTTATTCTCATCACAAATTCCAGCTATATCGTTTAAGGAGCCATTTGGATTATTGATATATCTTAATAAAATCATATCTTTATCTTCTAGCATTTTAATACCATCTTCGCTATTAAAATAATTTCCTTCTCCATGAGCAATAGGTAATTCTATAATGTCATTTTTTTGGAAATTTTCCAAAAAAGCATTATTGTTTGATACTACTTGCAATGCTTGCATTTTAGAAATAAAACTTAAGCTATTATTATGTTTCATAGCTCCCTTTAAAAGACCAAGTTCTAATAAAATTTGAAAACCATTGCAAATACCTAGGACATATCCACCTTTTTGTACATGTTCTTTAAGTGTTTTCATAGCAGGAGCAAGTTTTGCAATGGCTGCACATCTTAAATAATCTCCATAAGAAAATCCACCTGGCAAAACAATTAAATCTGCGCTAAAATCTTGTCTTTCATGCCAAATGATTTCAGTTTTTACACCTAGTTTTTCAAAAGCATAAGCTGTATCAAACTCGCAATTAGTTCCAGGAAAACGAATAATAGCTACTTTCATAATATTATCTCATAATCTTCTATCACAGTATTTGCAAGTAATTCTTTGCACATTAAATCAACTTGTTTTAAAGCTTCTTCTTTATCATCACAAGCTATATCAAAACTAATTTGTTTTGAGGTTTTAACATTTGCTATGTTATTAAAATCTAAAGAATGCAAAGCCTTTTCTATGGCTTTGCCTTGAGGATCTAAAACCCCATTTTTAAGTGTGATATTTACAGTTACTTTCATTATTTTTCCTAACTTAAAATTCTTTTTAATACTTCTTCATAGGCCATTTTTACATTGCCTAAGTCTTGTCTGAAGCGATCTTTGTCTAATTTTTCATTAGTTTTACTATCCCAAAATCTACAACTATCAGGGCTAATTTCATCAGCTAATATCATATTTCCTTCACTATCAATACCAAATTCTAATTTAAAATCAATCAGTCTTAATCCTTTAGATTCAAAGAATTTAACTAAGATGGAGTTAATATGTCTTGCGGTGTTTTTGATTAATTCTAAATCTTTTTCACTTTTTACTAAATTTAAAATTAAACAATGTTCATCATTGATAATAGGATCACCTAAATCATCATTTTTATAACAAAACTCAACTACAGCAAAAGGTAAAATTGTACCTTCTTTAATGCCTAATCTTTTTGTCAAAGATCCTGTAGCTACATTTCTAGTAATAACTTCAATAGGTATAATATTGCATTTTTTAACAATTTGTTCTTTATCGCTGATAGTTTCTACTAAATGTGTTTTAATCCCTTCTTTTTCTAAAAGATGAAAAATTTCAGTACTAATTTTACAATTTAATGCACCTTTTCCTGCTTCATTACCTTTTTTTTCTGCATTAAAAGCAGTTAAATCATCTTTAAATTCTGTGATGAGTAAATTCTCATCATCAGTTTTAAACATTTTTTTACCTTTTCCCTCGTATAAAAGATCTAGTTTTGTTGCCATTTTACTCTCCTTTTGTGATGTTTAAAATTTTGATTGCGTCAATTGCTGTTTTTAGCTGTATATCATTATCAATTTGTTCTTTGGTGATGATATTTTTATCTTCTTTATTATCTTTTTTCTTTTCTTGATGTCCGATTTTATCAAGTTCAGCTTGTAGGTGTTTTTTTAGATCGCTTTCTTTGATTTCAAAGCCATGATTTTCTTCTTTACTTACTTTTCCTGGGAATACTTCTATATCAGGACTAACCCCGACAGCTTGTATGGTTCTACCACTTGGTAAATAATATTTTGCTATAGTAAGTCTTAAGCCTTCTTTACCTTTTTCATCCATAGGTAATATAAGTTGCACACTACCTTTTCCAAAGGTTTTTTCACCTACTATAATAGCACGTTTAAAATCTTGTAAAGCCCCGCTTACAATCTCACTTGCACTAGCGCTACCACCATTTACAAGCACTACTAAAGGTGCGTTGGTGATTTTTTTACTAGGATTTGCTTTAAATTCTACATTCTCACTTTCTATTTTTCCTTTTTGTGAGACAATGACTCCTTTATCTACGAAAAGATTTACCAAACCTACAGCTTGATTTAAAATACCACCTGGGTTAGTTCTAAGATCTAGTATAATTCCTTTTACATTAGAATGTTTTTTGATCGCTTTACTAGCTTCATCTACGACATTTTTATCAAAATTAGTCACTCTTAAATAAAGCAAGTTTTCATTTTCGATTAATTTTGTATAAACACTATCTACTTTTATAATATCTCTTTTTAAATTAACATCAAATGGTTTTGCATCGCCTTTTCTATAGATAGTTAGGGTAACCTTTGTCTTAGGTTCTCCGCGCATTTTAGAAACAGCTTCATTTAAAGTCATACCTAAGGTTGATTCGTTATTGATTCTTAAAATAATATCATCAGTTTTAATGCCTGCTTTGTCTGCTGGGCTTCCTTCTATAGGGGCTACAACACTAATTGCTCCATCTTTTTGCGTAATAGTAAAGCCAAGTCCTCCAAATTCTCCATTAGTTTGTTCTTTAAGTTCTTTATAGCCTTTTTCATCTAAGAAAGAAGAATGAGCATCTAAATTTGTTAGTAAACCTGCTATGGATTTATCAACTAAATCTGTATAATTAACATCATCAACATAGTATTGTTCTATGATAGACATGGTTCTTGTGAGTTTAGATAAAGCTTCTATTTTCTTTTCTGCTTCACTAGGAGCGGGGTTTTTAGCTTGTAAATTCGTAAAAATAAAAGAAGCAGTTACTAAACTACAAATGCTAGCTGCGATAATAAGATTTCTTTTTGTCTTCAAAGGAAAAACTCCAAAATAAATATGAATTCATAAAATAATTATCTAATTTTAGTTATTTTTGCTTAAAAAATCGTAAATAAAGTAAATATTTTTATGATATTAGTGTGTATATATAAAAAATTATTTATAAATATAACTAAATAAACTTGACAATAATAGACTAAAGTTATATAATACACTTCATATAAAAGTAAAAAGGAGTAAAAATGGCAAATATACAAGATTTTTTAACAGATTCTATGCTTTCAAATATAGAAAGTGCGATTTCTTTGGCCATTCATTCTAAGAATAGTGAAATAAAACCTTTGCATTTATTATGGGCTTTAAGTGTTGATAGTTCAAGTTTACTAAATCAAGTTTTTAATAAATTAAATGTTTCTAAAGAGGCATTTGAGTTAGAAGTAAAAAGTAAAATTTCATCTTTTCCTACTAGCTCAAATGTAAATAAAGATAATATTAAATTTTCAAATGAATTTATTAATTCTTTAGAAAAAGCAAAAGGCTTGGCTTTAGAAAACAAAGATAGCTATTTGGCTGTGGATATGTGGCTTGTTTCAGAAAGTACGAGCGGGGTTATTAAAGAACTTTTATCTAAATTTGTAGATTTAAATGAGTTTAAAAAAGAATTAGAATTCATTAGAGCAGGAGCTAAAATAGAAACTAAAACAAGTGATGAAACGCTTGATTCTTTGTCTAAATTTGGTATTGATTTGACTAAGAAAGCTAAAAACAATGAGCTTGATCCTGTTATAGGCAGAGAAGAAGAAATTCAAAGATTAATGCAAATTTTAATCAGAAAAACTAAAAACAATCCTATTTTATTAGGTGAACCAGGAGTAGGAAAAACTGCTGTAGTAGAAGCCTTAGCACAAAGGATAGTTAAAAAAGATGTTCCTACTTCATTGCAAAATAAAAAAGTCATAGCCTTGGATATGAGTGCTTTAATAGCAGGAGCAAAATACAGAGGTGAATTTGAAGATAGATTAAAAGCTGTTGTAAATGAAGTAATAAAACATAAAAATATAATTTTATTTATAGATGAAATTCACACCATTGTAGGTGCGGGTGCAAATGAAGGAAGTATGGATGCAGCAAATATTTTAAAACCTGCTTTAGCAAGAGGTGAGCTTCATACTATAGGTGCTACAACCTTAAAAGAATATAGAAAATATTTTGAAAAAGACGCAGCTTTACAAAGAAGATTTCAACCTGTAAATGTAGCTGAACCTAGCGTAAATGAAGCTTTGGCTATGCTTAGAGGTATAAAAGAAAAATTAGAAATTCATCATAATGTAACTATTAATGATAGTGCCTTAGTAGCAGCTGCAAAACTATCTAAGCGTTATATAGCTAATAGATTTTTACCTGATAAGGCGATTGATTTAATTGATGAGGCCGCAGCAGAATTAAAAATGCAAATAGAAAGTGAGCCAAATTCACTAAGAAAGGTTAGAAAGCAAATTGAAAGTTTGGAGGTAGAAAATGAAGCTTTAAAAATGGAAGAAAATGAAATTAATGAAAAAAGATTAGAAGAGATTAAAAAAGAATTAGCAAATTTAAAAGAAGAGCAAATCAAACTTAATGCTAAATTTGAAAATGAAAAAGCAGTATTTAATGGCATAAGTGCAAAGAAAAAAGAAATCGATACTTTAAAAAATGAAGCTATTTTAGCTAAAAACAAAGGAGATTTTCAAAAGGCTGCTGAAATAGAATATGGCAAAATTTTAGAGTGTGAAAAAGAGGTATTAAATTTAGAAGAAAAATGGAAACAAATGACCCAAGAAGGAGTTTTGCTTAAAAATCAAGTAGATGAGGATTTAGTAGCTGGTATTTTAAGTAAATGGACAGGTATTAGCGTGCAAAAAATGCTTACTTCTGAAAAGCAAAAATATTTACACATTCAAGAGTATTTGCAAGAAAGTGTCATAGGACAAGATGAGGCTTTGAGTGCTTTGGCTAAAGCTATTAAGCGTAATAAAGCAGGGCTAAATCAAGCAACTAAACCTATAGGAAGCTTTTTGTTTTTAGGGCCAACTGGGGTAGGTAAAACAGAAAGTGCTAAGGCTTTGGCTAAATTTTTATTTGATGATGAAAAAGCTATGGTGCGTTTTGATATGAGTGAATTTATGGAAAAACATAGTGTATCAAGACTTTTAGGTGCACCTCCAGGATATATAGGGCATGAAGAAGGCGGGGAGCTAACCGAAGCTGTTAGAAGAAAGCCTTATAGTGTGATTTTATTTGATGAAGTAGAAAAAGCTCATAAAGATGTATTTAATATACTTTTGGGAATTTTAGATGATGGTAGAGCTACAGATAGCAAAGGTGTAACGGTTGATTTTACTAATACTATCATTATCTTAACTTCTAATATAGGTGCAAATTTTATCATGGAGCTAAAGGGCGAAGAAAGAGAAAAAGCTATTAAAGAAGCTCTTAGAAGCTTTTTTAGACCTGAGTTTTTAAATCGTTTGGATGATATTATTACTTTTAATCCTTTGGGAGAAAGTGAAGCTGAAAAAATAGTTAAATTGCTTTTTAATACCTTGCAAAAAAGTCTTGAAAATAGAGGTATTAAAGCAAGCTTGAGCGATAATGCTGCTAGGTTAATAGCAAAGGTTGGTTTTGATGTTGATTTTGGTGCAAGACCATTAAAAAGAGCTTTGTATGACATGGTAGAAGATAAATTAAGTGATATGATATTATCTGATGAATTAAATGAAAATGATGAGATTATTATAGATTCTAAAGATGATGAGATTGTCATTATTAAACAATAAGCAAGTGCAATACTTGCTTATTTTAGAGTAAAAATCTCCTAATTAGCATTAAATTGTAAATGCTTCGTATATTTGTTTAAAAAATTATTATTTTTTATCTATTCTTAACAATAAATGTTTTAAAATCTTTAATGATATTTCTATTATTTAAGGAACAACAAATGAGTGATTTAGATATTTTTAATCGCCGTTTAGACGCATTAGAAAAACTTCCTCTTTTGAAAAATGAGATTTCTATCTCTAAAGCCTTAGAGCAATCAGGTTTTTCAAGAAGAGATTTTATGAAATGGGCTAGTGCAATGACTGCATTTTTAGCACTACCTGCTAGCTTTACTCCAGTAGTTGCAAGAGCTGCTGAGCTTAGTGATAGACTTCCAGTGATTTGGCTTCATATGGCTGAATGTACAGGATGTTCTGAGAGTTTATTAAGAAGTGATGCTCCTACTATTGATAGTTTAATTTTTGATCATATTTCTTTAGAATATCATGAAACTATAATGGGTGCAGCAGGTTGGCAAGCTGAGCATAATCTTGAAGCTGCTATGGAAAAATATAAAGGTAGATATATTTTAATGGTAGAAGGTGGTATACCAACAGGTGCTACAGAAAACTTTTTAACCATAGGACCACACGGTAAAACAGGAAAACAAATAGCACAACAAGCTTGTGATAATGCTTTGGCTATTTTTGCTATAGGTACCTGTTCAGCTTTTGGTGGTATTCAAGCTGCTAGACCTAATCCAAGTAATGCTGTAAGCTTAAGCAAAGTTACAAATAAAACAGTTATTAATGTTCCAGGCTGTCCTCCAAGTGAGAAAAACATTATAGGTAATGTGATTCATTACATATTGTATCAAACATTACCAGCACTTGATGCTTACAATAGACCAAAATGGGCTTATGCTTTAAGAATTCATGATCTTTGCGAAAGAAGAGGACGCTTTGATGCGGGTGAGTTTGTGCAACAATTTGGTGATGAGGGAGCGAAAAAAGGATATTGTCTTTATAAAGTAGGTTGTAAAGGGCCTTATACTTTTAATAACTGCTCAAAAGAAAGATTTAATCAACATACTTCATGGCCGGTACAAGCTGGACATGGTTGTATAGGTTGTTCTGAACCGGATTTTTGGGATACTATGGGGCCTTTTGAAGAAGTGATGGCAGGAAGGTTATTTGATACTGTTTATGGCTTGGGTGCGGATAGTATTTCAGATAAAATAGGTATAGGTGTGCTTTGTGTAACAGGTGTTGCTGTTGCTGCGCATGCTGTGATTGCTTCATTAGAAAAGAATAAGGATTAAGAATGTCAAAAAGAATTATTATAGATCCACTTACTAGAATAGAAGGACACTTAAGAGTTGAAGTGGTAGTTGATGAAAATAATGTCATTAAAGAAGCATATTCAGGATCAACTTTATGGAGAGGGATTGAAACTATTGTAAAAGGTCGTGATCCAAGAGATGCGGGCTTTTTAACTCAAAGAATTTGTGGTGTTTGTACTTTTTCGCATTATAGAGCAGGGATTATTGCAGTGGAAAATGCTTTGGGTATTACTCCACCATTAAACGCAGTTTTAACTAGAACTTTAATGAATGCAGCTTTATATATGCATGATCATCCTGTACATTTTTATCAACTTCATGGGCTTGATTTTGTTGATGTTGTAAGTGCTTTAAGTGCTGATGTAAAAAAAGCAAGCGATGAAGCATTTAAATATACCGATATGCCTTATGCAACAGGTGCAGATAAACTTTTAGAAGTACAACAAAGACTAAAAACCTTTGTAGATAAAGGAAATCTTGGACCATTTGCAAATGCTTATTATGGACACGCAACTTATCGCTTTACTCCTGAGCAAAACCTTATTGCACTTTCGCATTATTTAGAATGTTTAAGAATTCAAAGAACAATAGCTCAAGCTATGGCAATTTTTGGTGCTAAAAATCCTCATCCACAAAGTTTAACAGTAGGTGGTGTAACTTGTGTTATGGATCTTTTAAACCCATCAAGAATGGCTGAATATATGACTAAATTCCAAGAAGTAGCTGATTTTATTAATCGTGCTTATTATCCGGATTTAATCATGGCAGCAAAAGCTTATTCTAAAGAAGCAAGCGTATTAAATGATGTAGGGGTAAATAACTTCTACACTGAGAGAGAATTCCAAGTTTCAAGTGATGAGTGGTTGTTTGAAGGTGGTATTATTAGAAATGGTGATTTGAGTAAGGTTGAAGAAGTAGATGAAGCTAAAATCACCGAAGAGGCTACAAGAGCTTGGTATGCAGACAATGAAGCTTTACATCCTTATGATGGTAAAACCAATCCAAACTATACAGGCTTAGTTGATGGTGAAAGTATTGATGATAAAGGTAATATGGTTCATAGTAAGGTATTTGATACCAAAGGTAAATACAGCTGGATTAAAGCTCCAAGATATGAAAATTTACCTATGCAAGTTGGACCATTAGCAAATATTTTAGTTAATTATGCTAAGGGTAATAAAATCGTAGTAGAAGCGGTTGATTCATTCTTAAAAGCTACGAATTTACCAGTTAAAGCGCTTATGAGTACTTTAGGAAGAACTGGTGCTAGAGCAATTGAAGCTAAAATCATTGCTGATCATGGTTTAAAAGCATTTAATTCTTTGGTTGAAAATTTAAAAACAGATGAAAGCACTTGTACTACTTATGTAATTGATAAAAACAAAGAATACAAAGGTAGATTTATGGGAAGTGCGCCTCGTGGTGCGTTGAGCCATTGGTGTAGAATTAAAAATGGTGTAATTGAAAATTGGCAAGCGGTAGTACCTTCTACTTGGAATGCAAGTCCAAAAGATGCAAATGGAGTAGGTGGTAGCTATGAGCAATGTCTTATCGGTATGAAACTAGCTGATGTTAAACAGCCTTTAGAGGTAATAAGAGCTATTCACTCTTATGATCCTTGTATAGCATGTGCTGTGCATGTAATGGATACTAAAGGCAATAATCTTAGCGAGTATAAAGTAAATGTAAATTTATAAGGAAAGGACTTTAGTATGGATTCTAAACATTCCTTAAAATCAAACAGAAAGGCTGAATACGAATTTAGTATAGGCCTTCGTTTTACACATTGGTTAAGAGCGGTTGCAATCGTGATTTTAGTGGGAACTGGATATTATATTTCTTATGTTTTCCAAGCCCCTTCTATTTCATCTGAACCGACTTTGTTTATGCAGGCAAAATACCGCATGGTACACCAAATTTTTGGTTTTATCATGATAGCTTGTGTGCTTTTTAAAACATATTTGTTCTTTTTTGATCCAAAAAGTGCAAATGAAAGAAGAAGTATCAAAGATATTTTTAATGTAAAATTATGGATAGATCAGATTAAATTTTACATTTTCTTAGGAAAGCACCCGCATTTACAAGGTGTATATAATCCTTTGCAATTTGCAACTTATTTTTTCTTTTATCTTGTTATGTTTGGGCTTATTTTAACGGGATTAATCCTTTATATGCATGTATATCATGAAGGCTTGGGCGGATTTTTATACAATATCTTAAGACCTATTGAGGTAATGCTAGGTGGATTAGCTGATGTTAGAACCTACCATAGAATTTTAATGTGGGTTGTGTTGATTTTTGTTCCAGTGCATATTTATATGGCTGTGTTTAACTCAGTTAAAGGTAAAGATGGTGCTTTAGATGCTATCTTTAGTGGTTATAAATTTGTAAGAGAAAATCATTGAAACTTCTAATTTTAGGCATTGGTAATATTATGTTTGCAGATGAGGGCTTAGGTGTTCATCTTTGCAAACTTTTAGAAAAAAATTATAAGTTTTATCACGAAAAAGACTCAGTGAGCTTTGTAGATGGTGGAACTTTGGCTTTGCAACTTAGCTATATTATAGCTGAATATGATGAAATGGTTGTGATTGATTGTATTGCAGCAGATGATGCTAAGATCGGAGATATTTTTTTCTTTCCTTATGATGTAATGCCAAAAAAAGTTAATTGGAGTGGTAGCGCACATGAGGTTGAAATGCTTCAAACTTTACAATATATGGAGCTTATGGGAGATTTACCTAAAACTCAAATTTTAGCCTGTGTGCCAAAACGCATAGAACCATTGAGTTTTGAACTTTCAAAAGAAGTCTTAAATGCTTTAGAAAAAATGGAGAAAATTTTACTTGATTTTTTAGAGAAAAAAGGCTTTGCTTATGAGAGAATTGCTAATTATAATATACAAGAGCTTGCTCTAAATTCTTATAAAAGCTAAGCAAAAAGCTTAGCTTAATTTTTAATCATCAAATTTTTGTCCTAAGAAATTTCCATTTACATCAGTATAAATTTCCATCATATTATTTAGTTTAAATTTATAACCTTGAATTTCTTTTTCAACTTTAATTATACTTGCATTTGGGTGCATTTTCTTAATCGTTGCTAAAACATTTGGACTTAAAAAAGAAGTATCAATTGGTCTGTATTTTGCATCAATTTCTTTCCAATCTCCATTGATGAAAAACTCAAGTTCAGTTCCATTATCTAAATAAACATCAAAACTATCAATATCTTGTTTAACTAAAGCAATGTTTGAGCCTGTAAAATGTTTTTGTATAAAATTTTTAGAATTTGCCGGTAAAGCATTTACACCTACAACCATATCTCTTGCAAAAACACAACTTGCTAGAGTTAATGCCACTAAAGCTATTTTTAATTTCATTTTTTATCCTTTAAATTGAATTATTTGTGAAATCATATAAATATTGAGTGAATTTTGTGTGAACTTTGTTTTTTTAAAATAAATAGCAAGTATTTAATTGTATAATGATAAAAAAGTTTTAAAAGGATAAATAATGTATAGGTTTGCACCATCGCCTACTGGAGATATGCATATTGGAAATTTAAGAGCAGCTTTGTTTAATTATATTAAAGCAAGACAAGAAAATACAGATTTTATTTTGCGTATTGAAGATACGGATAATGCTAGAAATATTGCTGGAAAAGAAGAAGAAATAAAAGCTATTTTGAAAGAATTTGGTATAACTTGGCAGCATTATTATGTACAAAGTGAGAATTTAAAATTTCATCGTCAAATGGCTTTAAAGCTAGTAAGTGAAAAAAAAGCTTTTGCTTGTTTTTGTACTGAGGATGAATTAGCGCATAAAAAAGAATTAGCTAAAAGTAAAAATCAAGCATATAGATATGATGGCACTTGTGAAAAATTAGCAGATATTGATGTGTTAAATTGTGAGAAACCTTTTGTAATCCGTCTTAAAAAACCTCAATCTCAAATGCAATTTACTGATTATATTAAAGGCGAGATTAGTTTTAATCCTGAAGATATTGATAGTTTTGTGATTATGAGAGCGGATAAAACCCCAACTTATAATTTTGCTTGTGCGGTTGATGATATGCTAGAAGGTGTTACTTGTATTATAAGGGGAGAAGATCATGTTTCAAATACTCCTAAGCAAGAACATATTAGAACTAGTTTGGGTTATGATAAAAGTATGACTTATGCACATTTACCTATCATTTTAAATGAAGAAGGTGTTAAAATGAGCAAAAGAGAGGCTCATTCTAGTGTAAAATGGATGCTTGATAATGGATATTTAGCAAGTGCTATTGCAAATTATTTAATCCTTTTAGGCAATAAAACTCCAAAAGAGATTTTTACTTTAGAAGAAGCTATAGAATGGTTTGATTTGAAAAAAGTTTCAAAATCTCCTGCTAGATTTGACACTAAGCGCTTGATGCAAATTAACCGTGAGCATATAAAAATGCTTGATAATGATAAATTAAATTCTTTGTTAAATTTAGGCAAAGATGTAGCAGAGCTTGCAAAATTTTATACTCAAGAAGCTAGCACGCTAAATGAGATAAAAGAAAAAATACAAGCTATTTTTGCAGTTAAAAATTATAGTGAATTTGAAAATGAGTGTAAGTTGATTAAAGAGATTTTAAAAGATTTGGATTTACCTCAAGAATATGATGAGTTCAAAAAGATTTTAATGGAAAAAACAAATTTAAAAGGTAAAAATTTCTTTATGCCTTTGCGTTTAGTATTAACAGGGGCTACTCACGGACCTGAAATGAGTGAAATTTATACTTTAATCAAGCCTTTTATTAAAGAAATTATAAAGGAGTAAAATGGGAGTTGGAACAAGTTTGATTGTATCTTTGGTGCAAATTTTTTCTTTAGTGATTGAAATTTATGTATGGATTATAATCATTGCTGCATTGATTTCTTGGGTAAGGCCTGATCCGTATAATCCTATAGTGCAAATTTTATATCGTTTAACTAATCCTGCTTATGCTTTTGTAAGAAGATTTATCCCTACTACTATAGGAAGTATTGATTTAGCGCCTTTGATTATTATTTTAGGGTTAAAATTTATTCAAATATTTTTATCAAATTTAATTTTAGGAAGTTTATAAGTGTTGAAAAAAAGTGTAGTATTGCTTTTAGCTGGAGTAATTTTTGCAAATAGTGCGATGTATTCTTACAAAGAATTAGAGCAAAAACCAAATTCTTTGGCTAAGGATTATTATTTATATCGTTTATTAGAAAAAAATGAATTTAAAAAAGAAGAAGTTGAGGGTTTAAAAGAACATATTTATCGTTATGCAGGGCGTATTAAAAATGCTATTGAAACGATCATTCCACCTTTGGGGTATAATAAAGAATATGAAGCTTGTTATAAATTTAATACGCAAAATATCTTAGATGCTAATGCTACTTGTCAGCTTATAAGATTAAACAGTTTAACTTTTATACAAGATCTTAATACTTCAACGCGTAATGAGATGAAAAAAATTATTCCACAAGATAATCCAAATTTAGTAAAGCTTTTGGAAGCTTTTAATGCTAAAGATCCTCTAAGTTATGCGGTTTTAAATTATGATAGTGCAAATTTTTATAAAATTTATGGCTTTTTAAAAGATAAAAAGGATTTTTTCTTAGAAAAAGATTTTGCTGATGAATTAGCAAAAGAAAAAGAATTTACAAATTTTGTAAAAGAAATTATCATTAAGAAAAAAAGTCCATTGATAAGAAAATCTTTGGTTAATGTAGATGCAAATTTAACCTTTCAAGATAATGCATTTTACTTAGGTGTGAATGCTATTTTAGAAAATGATGATAAAAAGGCACTAGAGTTTTTCCAAGTAGCAAAAGATACTTTTAAAAGCAAGCCTTTAGCAGATAATGCAAATTTTTGGATTTATTTAATCACTCAAGATAAAAAGTATCTTGATGAGCTTGCTCAAAGTGATTCTTTAAATATTTATAGTCTTTATGCAAGAGAGTTAAAAGGCTTACCTTTGCCTAAAATAGAAAAATTAAAACCAAAAAAACAAAAAAATGATTTTGATATGAAAGATCCTTTTGCTTGGCAAAAGCTCGCAAAAGAAATTGCAAAAGGTATTCCTAATGAGCTAGAAAAGCTCGCAAAAGATTTTTATACTAAAGAAAATATCGCTATTTATGCTTATATTAAAGAAAGAGCTGAGGGTTTTAAAAAACATTATTTCATTATGCCTTATTTTGAGTATTTAAAAGATTATTCTACACAAAGAAAGGCTATGATTTTAGCTTTAGCTAGACAAGAAAGCCGTTTTATCCCAACAGCTATTTCTACTTCTTATGCTTTGGGTATTATGCAATTTATTCCATTTTTAGCTAATCATATAGGTAATAAAGAATTGCAAATTCCAAATTTTGACCAAGATATGCTTTTTGATCCAAAAACAGCCTATATTTTTGCAAATCATCATTTAGATTACTTAGAATCTAAACTTAATTCTCCAGTATTTGTGGCTTATGCTTATAATGGAGGTATAGGATTTACCACTAGAATGCTCAAAAGAGAAGATATGTTTAGAGCAGGAAAGTACGAGCCATTTTTATCTATGGAGCTAGTTCCTTATGCAGAAAGTAGGGTGTATGCTAAAAAGGTTTTAGCTAATTATATTGTGTATTTGCATCTTCTGAACGATAATACACCGATTTCGAAATTTTTTGAAACTTTAACTCAAAACACTGATTCTCAAAACACAAATCAAGTTGTAAAATAGGTTTTTGTACCAACTCATCAAGGGTGATTTTGTAATAACTTGCATAATCACTTTTGATGATATACTTAAACAACTCATCATTTTTATCTAAGGCTTTTAAGTTAGTTTTTTCTCCATCTATGAGTATTGAAATTTGCTCTTGTTTGATATTGATATTTGGTAAAAAACTAAGCACAAAAACTTCTTTTTGACTTTTTTCATCTAATACAGGATTTAGATAGCTTAACAAAGCAACTACTCTATTATCTTTATAATTAAAATTGATTTTTTGTGCATACATAAGAGTTTGACTTTTTAAATCGATTTCGCTTTGTTTTTGGGTTTTATTTGAGCATGCAGTAAAAATAAGTGTTAAAAAAATAATCATATAAATTTTTTTCATATTTTATTCCTAATTTTTTTATAATTATAAGCTTTTAACTTTTAAAAAGATATAATTTTGTTTATTTTCTTTGATTTAAGGAAGTTATGAAAAGATTAGCAATGGCTTTTAGTGGGCCTTCCAATTCAGGTAAAACAACTTTAATAACTCAAGTTGCTAAATATTTTATGGAACAAAATTATAAAGTATGTATTATAAAACACGACCCAAAAGATAAAGCAAGCTTTGATATAGCAAAAAAAGATAGTTTTAAATTTTTTCAAAGCGGTGCTGATGTAATGGTTTTAAGTCCTACAAGGACAACTTTATTTACGCATTCTCCAAGTACTTTAGATGAAGCTATTTCCAAACTAGGGGAATTTGATTTTTTATTTATAGAGGGCTTAAAAACCTTAGATATGCCAAGAATTAGTGTTTTTTGCAAAGAAGTAGATGAGAGCTATTTTGCTTATTCTAAGGCTATTGCAAGTTATGAGAAAATTGAAAATGAAAATTTAACTTGGCTTTATTTGGATGATTTAGAAAGTATTTGTGATTTTATATTAAAAAATTCAAAAAAAGTATAGGGGTAAAATATGCAAGAATTAATTAACGATATACAAAAAGCAGTGATTGAAATTTCAAATGAACTTAGATATTTAAAAGATTTTGATTATACCACCTCTCAAAACGCTACAGGAGATAATCAATTAAAACTTGATGTAAAAAGCGATGAGATTATCACTAGAATTTTAAAGCAAAGCAAAGGTATAAAAAGTTTAATTAGTGAGGAAAAGCAAGAGCAATTATTAATCAATGAAAATGAAAAATACGTTGTTGCTTATGATCCTTTAGATGGTTCATCTTTGGTAGATGTGAATTTTGCTATAGGTTCTATTTTTGCTATTTATGAGCAAGAGGCTAGTGCAAAAAATCTAAAAGCAGCAGTTTATGCTATTTATGGTGTGCGCTTAGAGCTTATAGTATGCATAGATACTCCTAAGCTTTATAGATTAAATGAAAATGATGAATTTGTTTTCATTAAGGATTTAAAATTAAACGAAAAAGGCAAATTAAATGCAAGCGGTGGGACACAAAAAAATTGGTCAAATACTCATAGAGCTTTTATAAAAGCTTTATTTGATGAAGGATATCGTTTAAGATATTCAGGTGCTATGGTAAGTGATTTGCACCAAATTTTACTCAAAGGTGGAGGGTTGTTTTCATATCCTGCAACAAGCGATGCACCAAATGGAAAATTAAGAGCATATTTTGAGGTGTTTCCTTTTGCTTTTATTTTTGAAAAAGCAGGAGGGCTTTCTACTAATGGAGAAAATGATTCTTTGCTTGATTTAGAATTTGAAAAAATCCATGCAAGTACGCCATGCTTTTTGGGTTCAAAATATGAAATTGAAAAACTAAAACAAGCTTATAAAGGGCTTTAATGGCTGAAGTTAAAGATGAATTTGAACTAGCTTTGGAAGTTAAAAAAAACGAACTTCAAGCTTGTCAAAACGATAAAAACTTAAAATCTTGTTTACCTTGCTCTATGATTTTTGAGTGCTCTTTAAGAAAAGAGTATATTGATGCAGTTTATAAGAGTATGTCTAAAGGTAAAGAAGGTGGATTTGATTTTTAATTAAAGGTTGAAAATGCGTTATATTACTACTCCAATATATTATGTAAATGATGTGGCACACATAGGTCATGCTTACACTACGATTATAGCAGATACTTTGGCTAGATTCTATCGCTTGCAAGGAGAAAAAACATTCTTTTTAACAGGTACAGATGAACATGGTCAAAAGATAGAGCAAGCTGCTAGTGCTAGAAATTTTACCCCTAAAGAATATGCAGATGAAATTAGCTCTAAGTTTAAAAAACTTTGGGATGAGTTTGAAATTTCTTATGATTATTTCATTAGAACTACAGATGAAAATCACAAATTAAGCGTACAAAAAGCATTTAAAAAAATGTTTGATAAAGGTGATATTTATAAAGGAACTTATGAAGGCTTTTATTGTGTTTCTTGTGAGAGTTATTTTACCCAAACTCAGCTTGTAAATGAGTGTCATTGTCCAGATTGTGGTAAAAAAACACAGCTTTTAAAAGAAGAAAGTTATTTTTTCAAGCTTTCTAAATATCAAGATCAAATTCTTAAATGGTATAAAGAAAAAGAGCCGATTTTACCTAAAAATAAGGCTAATGAGTTGATTCATTTTGTAGAAGGTGGCTTAAAAGATCTTTCTATTACAAGAACGAGTTTTGAATGGGGTATAAAGCTTCCAAAAGAATTAAATGATGAAAAACATGTGGTGTATGTTTGGCTTGATGCTTTGATGAATTATGTGAGTGCTTTGGGTTATGGACTTGATGATAAAAATATGGATCTATGGCCTGCTCATATTCATTTTGTAGGTAAGGATATCTTGCGTTTTCATGCAGTGTATTGGCCTGCGTTTTTGATGAGTTTAGAACTCCCTTTGCCTAAATTTGTAGCAGCGCATGGCTGGTGGACTAAAGATGGTGAAAAAATGAGCAAATCTAAAGGCAATGTAGTAGCACCTAAAGAAGTAGCAGATACTTTTGGTTTAGAAGCTTTTAGATACTTTTTACTCAGGGAAGTTCCTTTTGGCAATGATGGGGATTTTTCACAAAAAGCATTAATCACTAGAATCAATGCAGAATTAAGCAATGAGCTTGGAAATTTATTAAACAGAATTATCGGCATGAGTGTTAAATATTCTCAAAATATTATTGATTGTAAAGATGTGAATTTGTATTTTAATCAAGAATTAAATGAATGTAAAGAGTATTTAGATAATGCGATTAATGCTTTAGAAAATATCCAGCCAAATCGCTATTTAGAAGAGCTTTTTAAGGCTTTATCTTTAGCAAATTTAAGTATTAGTAAGTATGAGCCTTGGAATTTAATTAAAAACGATCAAATACAAAAAGCTAATGCCTTAGTGGCTTTATGTGCTAATATTTTAACAAAAGTTACTATTTTACTTTCAGCTGCTATGCCAAAAACAGCTTTAAAAATTGCCAAAGCTTTAAATTTTGAAATTTCAAACGAAAACTATCAAAAACTAATTTTAAATAATCAATTATGCGATTTAAAATCAAGTGCATGTGAAGCTTTATTTCCAAAAGTTGAATTAACTCAAGAAAGCAAAAAAGAAGAAAAAGCAGAAGAGAAGTCAAACTTACCTCAAATTAAAATTGATGATTTTAAAAAAATTGAAATTAAAGTAGCATTAGTAAAAGATTGTCAAAATATAGAAGGCAGTGAAAAGCTTTTAAAATTTCAACTTGAACTTGAAAATGGCGAACTAAGACAAGTGCTTTCAGGTATTGCTAAATTTTATAAAGCTAGTGAGTTAATAGGTAAGCAAGTTTGTGTCATTACCAATCTAAAAAAAGCTAAAATTTTTGGCCATGAAAGCCAAGGCATGATTTTAAGTGCAGAAAAAAATGGTAAATTAGTTTTAATTAGTCCACAAAGCTTTATCGAAAATGGAGCTTTAATAGGCTAAATGAATATTTCTAATTTTATTGAGCTTGTTAATGCCCAAGTTTTAAACTATGGAGCAACTTCTAGTGTTTATGATTTTAGTATAGATTTAAACAAAGTCAAACAAGCAAGTGTATTTTTTGCTAAGAATAATGAACAAGCTAGTTTTGCTATAAAACTTGGAGCTTATGTCATAGTAAGTGAGGAGAAATTAAATCTTGAAGATAAAGATGTGTTTTATCTTCAAGTTGATGATCTTGAAGAAGCTATTTTTAGGCTTTTTAGATTTTTATGCGAAGAAAAATCTTATGAGTTTATATATTGCAATCATGTAGAATTAAAATTTGCAAAAGCCTTTAATTTTAAAGCCTTAAACTCAAATATTTTATTAGATTTTGATCTTTTAAAAAATTCTAAAGAAAAAACTTTCTTTTGTTCTGATGATGAAAAATTTATTTTAAAATTAAAATCAAATTTTCATACCTTAAAAGCTTGTAAATATGAAATTTTAGGTTCAAAATCTTTATTTCAAACAAGTTTGCTTTGTAAAAATTTGTATTTTAAAGATTTAAAATTTGCATTTTTTTATGCAGATATTTTTGCTAGTTTTATTGAATTTATAGAAAGTCAAAAATTACCCTTTAGTTTTAATGACAAAAAATTAGAACTTTTTAAAGCCTATTTTTTAAACTCAAAAAATGAAATTTGTGCTTTTGGGGGTAGTTCTAGGGTGATTTTACTCGTGGAAAATGAAAAAGACTTTGATTTCATAGCACAAAAACTTCAATATATCAAGGGTTTTAAAACCGCATTAAAAAATTCTTTATTTTGTGATTTTTCCTATGCAAATTTAAATGAATTAAAGAATTTTTTTGACTTTAAATATTGTCTGATTAAAGAAAATAAAGAAGAGTTTTTGGAATACTTTCTTACTCAAGAAAAAAATATTAGTTTATTTGATTAAAATATTATTTTCATAAGTAATAAAATTAGCATTTTACTTTAGAGTAAAATGCTTTTTAAAATTATTTTTCGTTAATTTCTGCTTCAATGTTGATTTGTACTTCATCACTAAGTGTCAAACTAGAAGTATCTGGAGCAAATTTAAAATCGCTTCTTTTGATTTGTCCTTGTAAAGTAAAGCCTGCTTTTTCTTTACCGCTATCTGTTTTAATAACCCCACCAATTTCAGTATCTAAAACAATATCTTTACTTACACCAGCAATGTTTAATGAGCCATACATCTTACCTTTTTCATTAGAAATTTTTTCATATTTGCTCATAGTAAAAGTGATGTTTGGGTGAGTTTTTGCTTTGAAAAAATCATCTTGCTGTAAGTGAGCATCTCTTGCTTTATTTTCAGTATTTATAGAAGCAACTTTTACATTTGCTTGAAGTTTGTTAAATTCAAATTTAGCACTATCAAAATCAATTACCGCATCATAGTCTTTAAAATTTCCATTTACATTACTAATTTGTAAATGTTTGATTTTAAATCCTACGTTTGTATGTGATTTGTCTAAGCTAAATTCTTTACTTAAAGCATTGCCTGCTAAAATAGAAGCAGCTAAAAAAGAACCAAGTAGTAATTTTTTCATGTTTTCTCCTTAATATTTAAAAATGGTTATTATACAAATGAAAATAAAATGAAAGTAAATTTTTTAAATATATTCTATAAAATCTTTCACATTAGCTTCCTTAAAGCCTTTTAATCTCAATAAACAACTATCACATTTGCCACAAGCTTTATTTTCTCTTTCATAGCAAGACCAAGTATGCTCTAAGGCTACCTTTTCTTTTAAGGCTAATTCAACTATTTGTCCTTTGCTTAGATGAACTAATGGGGTTTTAATTGTAACATTACAAGTTTTTGTTGTGCCTTCATTGATAAACTCACTTGCTTTTTGTATGAAATTTGCACTACAATCAGGATAACCACTGCTATCTTCTTGCACTACTCCTATAAAAATACTTTCGCATTTTTCTTTTTCAGCTATAGCTCCTGCGATGGATAAAAAAATACCATTTCTAAAAGGAACATAAGTATTTGGAACTTCTTTTTCGTGTAGTTTTTCTTTGGGAATTTCTAAATTTAAATCCGTTAAAGAATTACCACCAATATTTGCTATAAATGAAACATCTAAAATATATTTTGTTTTTATATTAAGTTTTTCACAAATTTTATTAAAACATTCTCTTTCTTTAAACATGGTGCGCTGGTTATAGTCAAAATGTAAAGCAATGATTTCATATCCTTCTTTTTTAGCTAAATATGCACATAAAGTACTATCCATACCACCACTTATAATACAAAGAGCTTTTTTCATACTTTTCCTTAATTTTGATATAATTTGAAATTATAAAATCAAAAGGATAATAATGATTTTTTGCGAAGAAGAAATGGATATTTCTTTTCTTGAAAAAATTGCCCAAAAAATGAGTGATCAAAATATAGAACTTGTTTTGGTAGATGAAAAAACCATGCATGAAATTAATCTTAATCAAAGGGGAGTAGATAAAACTACAGATGTTTTGTCTTTTCCTTTAGTGCAAAATTGTGAAAATTTACTTGGAAGTATAGTGATAAATTTAGATGAAGTAAGTAAAAAGGCTATGGAATATAAACATAGTAATGAAGAAGAGATGGCATTGCTTTTTATACATGCCATGCTTCATTTACAAGGTTATGATCATGAGGTAGATCAAGGACAAATGAGACAAAAAGAACAAGAATGGATTGAATATTTTAAATTACCAAAAAGTTTGATTATAAGAGTGCAAGGGGATTAAATGTTTAAAAAGATTGCTTTTAGCTTAAGTTTGTGTGCGAGTTTGTATGCTTATAATGAAAATACATTTACTTTAAATATTTTAAATGGAAAGGAATTTGATATTTACCTATATAGCTCTAGTAAAAGTAACACTAGTTATGGATTTGTCCAAGCAAAACAAAAACAATACAGTTTTTGGGGTAGTGCTAAAAATGATGAGTATTATATAGATATAGCGGATTTTGGAACTTGCGTTTTAAAAGATATATACAAAAATAAATTTGAAGCCCTATGTAAAATAGATGGTATAAAAAAAGAATTTAGCTTTTTAGCTAATAAATCCAACGCAAGTATTTATCAATTATCACTTAAAGAACAAAAACAAGTAGAAGACAATAAGAACATTGAGTTTGATTTTAGTGAAGATATATTAAAACTATCAAGTCAAAATAAAAATTTAGAAAAAATTATTGATGATTTTAATGAGAATTTGGATAAAAATTCATTAAAACAAAAAGCAAAAGAAAGTTTTGATAAATGGAATAAAGAAGATATTTCTAATAATGAGTTTTTTTCTCAAGCCTATATATTTTATCAAGATGAGCATATTATCTCTTTGGGAAAAAATATTTATGAGTATAAAGGTGGTGCTCATGGTATGACTAATTTTTTAAGAAAAACTTATAGTATTGATGATATGAAACTTCTTAGATTGAAAAATGAGTTAAAAATAGAAAATGAAGATTTTCAGAATATGATTAAGCAAAAGATTTTAAGTTTATATAATGAAAATGAGTTATTTGATATTAAAGAGCTTAAAATGAGTGAAATTTTTGAAGTGAGAAAAAACGGATTAGTTTTGATATGGGAGCCTTATGATATAGCTCCATATTCAACAGGGGTAATTGAAATTTTTATAAGTTATGATGAGTTAAAACCTTTTTTGAAAAATAATTCAAAATTAGCTTATTTGAGTAAAATCAAATAAGCTTTTAATCATCAAATTTTTGCCTTAAAATCGTTCCATTATCATCTATGTAAAGTTTCATTTGATTATTAAGTTTGATTTTATAATAAGAAATTTTTCTTTCTATTTCTATGATTGCTGTGTTAGGATAGATATTTTTAATGGTATTTTGTATTGCTAGGGGTAAAATCGCATAATTTAGCGATCTAAAATTTTCAGCCTCTTTAAATTCTCCATTAAGTGAAAACTCAATCTCGCTCCCATCGCTTAAATAAATCTCATAAGAATAACCATCTTGCTCTACTAGACCTATTTCTGCATTAAAATAATCTTTAATAAATTGTTTGATGTTTACCGGCAAAGAATCAGGTGCTATGACTATGCCCGCATTAAGAGTATTTAGAGCGATAAAAAAAGCTAAAGCTAGTTTTTTCATTTTTAACCTTATTTTATTTTTTGACGATATTGTATCTTATTAGTGTGAATTTTATGTGTAAGCTAGAATTTAAATAGCTTTTTGTTATAATTATTAAAAATACAAAGTAGGGCAATGATAGCTTCTTTTTTAATCGCTTTAAATATTGTGATATTTGTCTTTGTGAATTATCTTTATTTTGGATCTTTAAATTTAGATGTTATTTTAGGTTTAAATTTATTCTTCTTTCAAGGATTTTACTGGCAAATTCTAAGCTCAATGTTTATGCATGGAAATTGGCCTCATTTGATTTTAAATATGATAGTACTTTTTCAATTTGGCTCTATGCTGGAAAAATACTTAAAAAGTTTTAAATTTGCTTTGCTTTACTTAATCGGTGGAATTTTTTGTTCTTTACTTAGTGCTTTTTATGTGTATTTAAGTTTTGATGGTAGTTTTGTAAATGTAGTGGGTGCAAGTGGTGCTATATGTGTTTTAATGGGATATTATGCATATTTGGATAAAACTGCTACTAAAGGGCTTATCGTGGCTATATTATTAATGAGTTTTGTGCCTATTTTTATGGGTGTAAATATAGCTTGGTATGCACATATTTTTGGCTTTATATGTGGATATGCTTTGGGTAAATTTAAGGTTATAAGATGAAATATATTTATTTTATCCGTCATGCTAAAGCTCAAAAAGAAAACTACGATCAAGATTTGCAACGAGAGCTTAGCTCTAGTGGAAAAGATGATTTAAAAACTATGATTTATAGGATTAAAGATTTAGAATTTAAAGCTCAAAGCATTATCTCAAGTCCTGCTAGGCGTTGTATAAAAACAGCGCAAAAACTTTGTAAAAGCTTTTCTTTAAAAGAAAAAGATATCAAGATAGAAAAAAGCTTTTATGATGGTAATTTAGAGGATGTATTAAATTTTATAAAAGAATTAAAAGAGAGTAGGGTAGTGCTAATTATGCATAATCCTTTATTGCAAGAACTTTGTGAGTATTTAGCCCATATAGACTTAGAAAACTTTCCAACTTCTGCTATTTTATGTATGCAATTTGATATAAAAGAATTTAAAGATATAAAAGAACACAGCGGGGAAGTTGTGTTTTTTGATTATCCTAAAAGTCAAGAAAATAACTAATCTACATTTTTAAACTTCAAATTTATTTAAGCAAAAATATAAACTAAAATTTAGTTGAAATAAAAAATATACGTCTTTAGTCTTTTATAGCTACATAAAATAACTTATAATATTTTTCAAAAAATTATACTTATTTTTTTATGGATAAATTATTTTCACTCAAAAAATAAAATGCTTTAAAATACTATATTATAGGTATTTTAAAATACATTTTACTTATGAAAGAACAGATAAATATAAAAGTTTGAAAATTATAGTTTTCAATACAAAATATATATAATTTCAAGATTTTACTATTTATCATATAATTTTACATACATATTAAGTTTAAGTTAAAATATTTTTATAGACTAAAAAAGCTAAAATGATGAGTAAAAAGGAAAATAAATATAAAAGTTTAGCTTGTATGGAATTTTTGGTTTTATTTGGATTTTTGGATTAATCTTGAAAGTTGCCTTGCTAAAAGTTTAGCACTATTTTCATCTTTGCTAAGTTTTTTCATATTTTCTCTAAATTCATAAAGTCTTTTTTCTTGTGCAAAGTCATTTGAAGTATTATTTTGTTTTGAGGTATTACTTTGAGTTACTTGCTTTTGCACGTTTTTTTTCTTAAAAAACATATTATCACCCTATTTTGTTTTTATAATTATAGCTTGATATTTTTTAAGTAAGATTTTTTTATAATTTTTTAAGCTGTTTTAGAAGTTTTGGAGACTAAAAATGAAATATCCTCTAGATTGTGAAGAAAATTTTGAAAAGTCATTTTTATTTTGGCTTTGTAGATATGTGAAATTTAAGCTTAATTCTTTATCAAATAAGGAATTAAAAGATCCTCAAGCCTTGGCTGTAGTAAATTTAGCCTTAAGTAAGGGTGTTAAAAATATACAAGAGCTTGATGCTTATGTAAAAAAAGCAAGAAACGCAGGACTTAGCGGTGTAAATACTTATTTTAATCCTTTGAAAAAACTTTATGAGTATTTGTTATTTTACAAGCTTTATTCACTAAAACAAATTGATGAAGAGCTTTTAGTGGAAATTTTAGCAAGTATTAGCGCTTCTTTATCTGATGCGAGTAAAAAAAATTATCGCATAGCTGTGATTAATTTTTTTGCATTTTTAGATAAACAAAATGAAGAAGATCAAAAGGCGCACATTTTTGATATTAATCTTAAAAATTGGGCAGGTATAAGTGGTTCTAAGGGAGTTAAGCTACCTGAGTATATGAGCGAAGATGAAGTGAGTAAATTTTTAGATGCTATTGATAATACAGATTTTAAAAGTAATACCATACGCAATCGCTTGATTATTAAAATCATCATTTTTACAGGAATTAGGGTTAGTGAAGCTATTAATATAAAATTAAAAGATATTAGCGAAGAAAATGATCTTTATATTATACGCATTAGAGCCAAAGGTAATAAATACCGCGTTGTGATGATTAAAAAAGAGCTTATAGAACATCTTTTAAAAGATGTAAGGGTAAATTATCTTTCTTGCGATGGACTTTTATTTGTCAATCGCAATGGTAAAGCCCTAACCCAAGCTTATGTTTCGCGTATAGTAGAACAAATTTTATTTAAAGCAGGAATTCGCAAGCAAAAAAACGGAGCTCATATGTTAAGACACACTTTTGCCACCCTACTTTATAAAAAACAAAAAGATTTAGTTTTAGTCCAAGAAGCACTAGGCCATGCAAGCTTAAATACTTCAAGAATTTACACACACTTTGATAATGAAAAGCTAAAATTAGCCGCAGAAGTAGCTAAAAAACTTCACGATAGAACGTAAAATTTTATAAAAAAATCCGATATATCCTTAAAGAAAGGATATATCATGCAAATAAATAATTATGCTAGTAAAATTAATCCTTATATTTTAAACACTCAAAAAGAAGAAAAAGAAAGCAAAGAAAATAAGAATTTTATAGAATTTAAATTTACTCAAGGTATAAAAGAGCTTGAAAAAAGCGTTAAAGAAAGTCAAAATGGAGAAAAATCAGAAGATGAGTTAAGTAAACTTTATAAAGAACTTTCTAAGATACAAGCTAAAATTGCAGAATTAAATGCAAAATTACAATCAAGCCAAGATCCACAAAAAGCTCAAATGATCAATTCTCAAATTCAAAGTTTAAATTCGCAAATGCAAAGCATTTATGCAAGAATAACCCAAATGTTATCTCAAGCCATGCAAGCTATGCAATGATTTTAATGTTTTTTAGCATTTAAAAACACACTAAGAATAATCAAAGCAAAAGCAAAAAGATCAATCACGCTATAAATAGTTCCTAAAAATAAAAAACTCATAAAAGCAGCAGCCACGGGTTCTATACAAGCTATCATACTAGCTTTAAAAGCTCCTATTAATTCAACTCCTTTTAAATATAAACAAAAAGCCCCTATTGTACCTATAAATACAATCCCACTCATAGCCAAAAAGGAATTTAAAGAAAAATCATGTTTTGGGATATTTCCTTGTAATAATACAAAAAGCAAAAAAGAAGCAAATAAACTAGCCAAACCCATGATTAAAAATAAGCCATATTTTGCTATGATAAGCCTAGCACTCAAAGAATAAAACGCTACTCCAAGAGCTCCAAAAAAAGCCCAAATAACACCTCTTATATCAAGTTTTAATGCATTAATATCTCCATTTGTTATAAGTAAAAATAAGGCAAAAAGTATTAAAAACAAAGCGATTAGCTCTATTTTTTTAGGTAAAATTTTATTTTTAAAACACATAAAAAGCATTATGATTAATGGTGCGTTGTATTGTATCATCGTAGCAGTTCCTGCATCGGTATAATAAATAGCTTTAAAATAACCATATTGAGTTATCAATAAACCAAAGATAGAAAAAATTAAAAGAGAGCTAAGTTCTTGTTTTTGCTTTAGCAATTTTAATTTGAAATTTTTTGCACCCAAAATTATTAAAATAACACCAGTAAAAAGCAAACGATAAAAACTTACCCATTCAGCAGAATAATGATTTTTAAACAAATACTCAGCCAAAACTCCACTTACAGCCCAAAATATCCCACCAAGTATGACTAGAAAAACTCCCAAAAAACACCTTTAATCTTATTAATTTATGTAATATTTGTAGTAAAATATTATTATATCATTAAATGTATATATTTTAAGGAAAATTAATGACTTATTTAGAGATTGATGGTGTTAAAAAATTAAATGGAGAAGTGATAATAAGCGGTGCAAAAAATGCAGCACTTCCTTTGATAGCTTCAAGTATTTTAGCTAAAAATGAAGTGCAAATTTCAAATTTACCAAATGTAGCAGATATTTGTACCCTACTTTCTTTGCTTGAAAATTTAGGAGCAAATTATACTTTTAAAGACAATTTTGCAAAAATAAATACAAAACATTTAAATAAAACCATAGCAAAATACGACATCGTGCGTAAAATGCGTGCTTCCATACTTACCTTAGGGCCTTTACTAGCTAGATTTGGAAATTGCGAAGTTTCTTTACCGGGAGGTTGTGCTATAGGCCAACGCCCTATTGATTTGCACCTTTTAGCTTTAGAAAAAATGGGAGCTAATATTGAGATCAAGCAAGGCTATGTGGTAGCTAGCGGAAAGCTTAAAGGTGCTGATGTGATGTTTGATAAAATCACTGTTACAGGCAGTGAAAATATCATCATGGCAGCAGCCCTAGCTCATGGTAAAACTAGACTTTTAAATGTCGCTAAAGAGCCTGAAGTGGTGCAACTTTGCGAGGTTTTAGCTAGGGCTGGGCTTGATATACAAGGCATAGGGTCTTCTGAACTTGAAATTTATGGCACAAGTGGAGAGCTTTTAGAATTTAAACCCTTTGAAATCATTCCTGATCGTATTGAAGCAGGAACTTATCTGTGTGCAGGAGCTATCACTAACTCAAAAATTACTTTAAAAAAAGTCAATGCAAGCCATCTTAGCGCAGTTTTGGCAAAGCTAGAGCAAATGGGTTTTAGCTTTGATATTAATGAAGATAGTATTAGTATAAATCCTGCTAAAGAAATCAAACCGGTTGAAATTTTAACTAGCGAATATCCAGGCTTTCCAACGGATATGCAAGCACAATTTATGGCTTTAGCTTTAAAAGCAAATGGTACAAGTATTATTGATGAGAGATTATTTGAAAATCGTTTTATGCATGTAAGTGAGCTTTTAAGAATGGGAGCTGATATAAGATTAAACGGGCATATTGCTACTATAAATGGCACTAAAGAGCTTTTGGGAGCTGATGTTATGGCTACTGATTTGCGTGCATCTTCTGCTTTGATTTTAGCAGCTTTAGCAGCTAAAGGCACAAGTAAAATTCATAGAATTTATCATCTTGATAGAGGGTATGAAAATTTAGAAGAAAAATTTAAAAAACTAGGCGCAAGTATAAGAAGGCTTGAAGAATGAGAGATATTTTTGTAACTTTAGATTTTTTAAAAGAACAAATCAAAGCAAAAAATGAATTTCAAAGAGTAAATTTGACGCAAGCTTTGGGGCGTATTTTGTATGAAGATGTTTTTGTGAAAAAAAACCTACCCGCTTTTGATAATTCAGCCCTAGATGGTTATGCACTAAATTATACACATAAGAATGAATTGCTAGAAATAAAAGGAAGCATTTTAGCAGGCGATAAAAATGATTATATTATAGAAAAAAATGAATGCTATAAAATTATGACAGGGGCTAAAATTCCTCAAAATGCAAATACCATTTTAATGTTTGAAGAAGCTTTGCTTGAAGATGAAAAGCTCAATGCTAAAAACGCTAAAGAAAACAATGCCATCCGTTTTAAAGGCGAGGAAGCAAAGCTTGGAGAGCTTTTGTTCAAAAAGGGACAAAAAATCACTTCAGGCATGGTAGCTATGCTTGCTGCTCAAGGAATTTATGAGCTAAAAGTCGTTAAAAAATTGCGTGTTGGGATTTTTTCAAGTGGAGATGAGCTTGTAGAGCCTTGGGAAAATGCTGATGAATACAGCATATATAATGCAAATGCTTTTGGAATTTATGCTATTTTGCAAGATTATGCTGATGTTGAGTATTTAGGGCTTATAAAAGATGATTTAAATGCATATAAAAAGCTTTTAGAAAATAAAGAATTTGATATGCTTATAAGCAGTGGTGGAGCTAGCGTGGGTGAGGCTGATTTTATCAAACAAGCTTTGCTTGAGTGTGATTTTAGCCCTATTTTTGAAAAAATCAATGCTAAACTTTGTAAGCATGTAAAACTTTTTAGCAAAAGTGATATGCTTTTTCTAGCCCTACCAGGAAATCCTTTGGCTTCTTTAGTTTCAACGCATATTTTTGCAAAAAATATACTCAATTTACTTTATGGTAAAGAACTTTTGGAATTTGATAAAGCAAGATTGACTAAAGATTTAAATTTCAAAGGCCAAAGAAATGATTTTGCTTTTGGAAAATTAGTCGATGGGTATTTTAAACCAAGTGAAGCTAAATTTGGCTCAGGTATGCTAAAACCTTTATGTGAAAACACACATATCTTAATCACGCAAATTGATGACATAAAATTAGCAAAAGATCAAGAAGTTAAAGTTTTAAAAATTTAATAGGGTATTACACTACCCTATTTTTAATGATTAACTTCTTGCTTTATCTAAGGTTTTAAAAAGATTATTTAAGATATTTTCTTCATTTTTTTGGTATTTGCTTTGGCGTAATTTCTCCCAAGCATATATGCTATAATCTTTAGAAATTGAACCTATATTTAAATCTGTATTACTAAAAGCATTGTTGCTATCTTTTTTATACTCTTTTTCTTCTTTGTCTTTAAGTGCATTAAGTGTAGCTTGAAATTCATCTGAAGATGTGTTTTTTTCTTTGATTTTTGTCATATTATTTAGGGTTAGCGGACTATTTTTATCATTTACTTGCATGAGAACTCCTTTTTTAAAATTTAATAACTATAAGCAAAAAACATTCCTTAATTTTAAAAACTTGACAATAAAATAAAGTTTTGATAAAATCACACTCTACTTTCAAAATGCGGGAATAGCTCAGGGGTAGAGCACAACCTTGCCAAGGTTGGGGTCGCGAGTTCGAATCTCGTTTCCCGCTCCACTTCTTTTAACTAAAATCAAACTTTTTTAATGTATTATACGATTAATATATTTTTATAAAAGGTCGTTGTATTGTTTTTTAAGCAAATCATTCTAGTTTTATTTTTCTATACTTTTAGTTTTGCTTCGAATTTTGATGAAGTAAAATTAGCTTTGATTAAAGAATTTAAGACAAATTATCCGCAACTAGAAATCATTTCTTTAGATCTTAACACTCAATCAAGTTTGCCTGCTGATTTTAATCAATATATTTTTTTAAAGCTGGGTAATCATAATTTTGATAGAGCTGATGGTTTTGTAAAGGCTGAATTTAAAACTCCAGAGCAGTTTAAAAAAAATATATTTTTTAAGTATTTTTTAAAGGCAAAATTAGAAGTTTTACAAACCACGCGTCCTATTGCGCGTAATGAAAATTTAAGTCCTGCCAGTTTTAAAATTTTAAAAATTCCTTTTGATAAAGCTCCCCAAGGTGTATTAAAAAAAGATGAAATCACAAATTTAATAGCCAAAAGCAATATAAGAGAAAATATGATTTTAAAATATAATATGTTTAAAACCAAAACCCTTATACAAAGAAATGATTCTGTTTATGGGGTTATCAAAGATGGGGATTTAAGCATGATAATAGAATTAAAAGCCTTGCAAAGTGGGAATTTAAACCAAAGAATTCGCCTTAAAAACAAAGATGGAAAAGTCGTGCATGGTAAAGTCATTAGTAAAAATTATGTGGAGCTAAAATGAGAAAAATTTTAGTAGGTATTAGTGGGGCTAGTTCTTGTGAACTTGGTTTTTTATTATTAAAACATTTAAAAGAAAAAGGGCAAATTTATGCCATTATAAGTAAAAATGCAAAAATAAGCTTTGCAAAAGAAAATCCTCTTTTAGAAAATATAGACTTTTTGCAACACATAAAAGATAAATTTGAACTTGAACATGTAAATTTTTTAGATAATGAAGATATTAGTCAATGCGTAGCAAGCGGATCTTTTGGCATAGAAATGACTTTTATCACGCCTTGCTCGATTAATACTTTGGCAAAAATTGCTTGTGGTATAAATGATACTTTACTTACAAGAGCTGCAGGAGTGGCTTTAAAAGAACGCAAAAAACTCATACTTGGAGTAAGGGAAATGCCCTATTCTACTTTAAATTTAGAACAAATGGCTAAACTTTCTAGCTATGGAGTTATCATTGCTCCTCCTGTAATGGCAAGTTATGCTAAGATTGATAATTTGGAAAAACTATATGAATTTATCATAGGAAAATGGCTTGATCTAGCAAATATTGAGCATAATTTATATCAAAGGTGGCAATGATGGCTAGTTGTATATACCCAGGAACATTTGATCCTATCACTAATGGACATTTAGATGTGATCATTCGAGCTAGCAAGATGTTTGAAAAAGTAGTCGTTGCCATAGCTAAAAGTGAGAGTAAAAAGCCTATGTTTAGCTTAGAGCATAGAGAAAAAATGGTAAAAATTGCTACAAAAGACTTAAAAAATGTTAAAATTACAACTTTTGATAACTTACTAGTAGATCTTGCTAAAAATTTGCAAATAAATATCATTATAAGAGGCTTAAGAGCGGTGAGTGATTTTGAGTATGAATTACAACTTGGTTATGCAAATCACATGCTTTGGGAAGATTTTGAAACTATATATCTTATGCCAAATTTAAAAAATTCTTTTATTTCAAGCTCCATAGTAAGATCAATTTGTGTGTATAATGGCGATGTGAGCAAGCTTGTGCCAAAAGAAATTATACCTTTATTAAAGGAGAGAGATTGTATATAGCTTTTGAAGGGGTTGATTGTGTGGGTAAAAGCACGCAAATAGAGCTTTTGAAAAAATATTTTCATAATGCATTTTTTACTAAAGAACCAGGTGGAAGTGAGCTTGGAGTGCATTTGAGAAAAATTTTATTAGAAAGTAAAATGCAATTTTCTAAAAAGGCTGAGCTTTTGCTTTTTTTAGCAGATAGAGCAAATTTAATCGACATGCATTTAGCGCAAAATAAAAACAAACTTATCATTTCAGATCGTAGTTTTATTTCTAATATGGCTTATGCAAGATGTGATTTTGATCAAAATATTTTATTTGAGTTAAATTCTTTTGCCACAGGTGGACTTTTTCCACAAAAGGTTGTGTTTTTGCATGGTTCTAAAGAGCTTATTGAGCAAAGACTTTCTAAAAAAGATTTAGATAGTATTGAAAAAAGAGGGATTGAGTATTTTTTAAATATACAAAAAGCTTTAGAAGAAACTTTAGAGTTTTTAAAAACTAAGATAGATATAAAAATTTTAAAATTAGATGCTTCTTTGAGTATTGAAATTTTACATGAAAAGATTAAGGAATTTATAGATGATTAACGCTTTAAAAGGAATGAAAGATTTACAAGATGACCAAGCTGCTCTTTATGAAAAAGTAGTAAAAACTTGTGAAGAAGTAGCTAAAAACTATGGTTTTACTTTTATTAATTGTCCGCATTTAGAACTTACTAAGCTTTTTAAAAGAAGTGTTGGGGAAAGCTCTGATATAGTTGGTAAGGAAATGTATGAATTTGTTGATAAAGCAGGCAATGAAGTGTGTTTGAGGCCTGAAGGGACAGCTGGGGTGGTAAGATCATACATAGAAGCTAAAATGGATAAGGCTCAAAGTGTTAAAAGATGGTTTTATCATGGCTCTATGTTTCGCTATGAAAGGCCGCAAAAAGGAAGATTGCGTGAATTTCATCAATTTGGTGTAGAAAGCTTTGGCATAGCAAATGTATATGAGGATGCGAGTATTATTTTAATGCTAAATGAAATTTTTAAACGCTTAGAAATTCATACAAGTTTGAAGATTAATTCTTTAGGCTGTAAAGAATGTATAGGTGTATATAAAGAAAAGCTCATAGCTTTTTTAAATTCTAAAGAAGGTTTTTGCGAAGATTGCTTAAGAAGAAAAGACTTAAATCCTATTAGAGTGCTTGATTGTAAAAATGATCATTGTCAAAGTTTAATCGAAAATGCGCCAAAGCTAAGTGAAAATTTATGCTCATGTTGTAAGAAAGATTATGAAAAATTGCAAAAACTTTTAAAAGAAAATGATGTTGAGTTTGAATGTGATGAAAAATTAGTGCGTGGGCTTGATTATTATTCTAAAAGTGCATTTGAGTTTGTTAGCGATGAAATCGGTGCAAAAGCTGCCGTAGCAGGTGGTGGAAGATATGATAGATTGATTGAATACTTAGATGGTAAAAGTGGCTATGGCGTGGGTTTTGCTATGGGTATAGAAAGGATTATGGCTATTTTAGAGCAAAAACAAAGCGTAAAAGCTAGAGAAGGAATTTATCTTTGTGCTATGGATGAAGCTTATATAGATACTATTTTTAAATTAGCAAATACTTTAAGAAAAAAACATAAAGTATATTTAAGCTATGAAGCAAAAAAACTTGCAAAGCATTTAAACCAAGCAGATAATGCTAATGCTAAAATCTTTTTGTGTATAGGTGAAGATGAAATGCAAAAAGAAGAGATTTTTTATAAAAATTTAGATAGTAAAGAAAATAAAAATATAAAATTAGCAAATTTGGAGAATGAGTTATGATTGATTATGGTATTAATATTTGGGGTGCGAATAATTTTATCATCGAAAATGGCAAAGTATGTGTAAATCATGGTAAAAAACCTGCCATTATAGATATAGTAAATACTTTGCGTGATGATGGCTATAAGGGGCCATTATTGCTTCGTTTTCCTCATTTAATCCATAAGCAAATTGAGCAAATTTATGATAAATTTGCTAAAGCAAAAAAAGAATTTAACTATAAAGGTTCTTTTAATGCTGTATATCCTTTAAAAGTCAATCAATATCCAGGTTTTGTAAAAAATTTAGTTAATCTAGGTAAAGAATACAACTATGGCTTAGAAGCAGGAAGTAAGGCTGAGCTTTTACTAGCTATGGCTTATAATAATGAAGGTGCACCTATAACGGTTAATGGTTTTAAAGATAAAGAACTTATAAACATGGGCTTTATAGCGTGTGAAATGGGTCATAATATCACTTTAACTATGGAAGGACTTAATGAACTTGAAGCGATGATTGAAATTGCTAAAAATCGTTTTAAGCCAAAGCCAAATATAGGCTTAAGGGTGCGTTTGCATTCAGCTGGGGTAGGAATTTGGGCAAAAAGTGGTGGTATAAATTCAAAGTTTGGTTTAACATCTACTGAGCTTATTGAAGCGGTAAATCTTTTAAAAGCTAATAAGCTTTTAGATCAATTTACTATGATACATTTTCATTTAGGTTCGCAAATTACTGAAATTCATCCTTTGAAAAAAGCTCTAAATGAAGCGGGTAATATCTACACCGAGCTTAGAAAAATGGGGGCAAAAAATTTAAAAGCTATTAATCTTGGTGGGGGTTTGGCAGTAGAATACTCTCAGTTTAAAAACGAAACAAGCAGAAATTACACCTTAAGTGAGTATGCAAACGATGTTGTGTTTATTTTAAAAAGCATTGCAGAACAAAAAAAAGACTTAGAGCCTGATATTTTTATAGAAAGTGGGCGTTTTGTAGCAGCTAATCATGCTGTTTTAGTAGCGCCTGTTTTAGAGCTTTTTTCTCAAGAATACACAGAAAGCAAGCTTTTATTAAAAGATAAAAACCCAAAACTTATTGATGAACTTTATGATTTGTATAAAAACATTAAAGCTTCTAACGCGCTTGAGTATCTACATGATAGTATTGATCATATGGAGAGTATTTTAACCTTGTTTGATTTGGGTTATGTGGATTTACAAGATCGCTCTAATAGTGAAATTTTAGTGCATTTGATTATGAGAAAAGCTATTTCTTTAGTGGGTGATCAAGCTGATTTATCGAGTTTGCAAAATGAAGTGCAAGAAAAATATTTAGTGAATTTTTCAGTATTTCAGTCTTTACCTGATTTTTGGGGTTTAGAGCAAAATTTCCCTATCATGCCACTTGATAGACTTAATAAAAAACCTACAAGAAGTGCAAGTATATGGGATATAACTTGTGATAGTGATGGAGAAATTTCTTATTCTAAAGATAATCCTTTGTTTTTACATGATATTGATGTAGAAGCTGAAGATTATTTTTTAGGATTTTTCCTAGTGGGAGCTTATCAAGAAGTCCTTGGTATGAAGCACAATCTTTTTACACATCCAACCGAAGCTTGTATAAGTATTAATGAAAAGGGTTTTGAAGTAGAAAGCGTACTAGAGGCTCAATCTATTTTAGATACCTTAGAAGATCTTGACTATGATATTCATGCAATTATGGATAATATTAATGAAAAAATTTATGCTTCAAAACTTGTTAATGAAAATCAAAAAAAGCATATTTTGGGTGAAATTTATTTATTCTTAAACGATAATGGATATTTAAAAAGCATAGGTTCTAAATGAGTATTTTTAAACTAATCAAAGAAGATTTTTCTATGCCAAAACAAAAAGATCCTGCATATAGATCTTGGGTGGAGTTAGTTTTTAACTATCCTGGTGTTTGGGCTGTGGTAAATTATCGCTTTGCGCATTTTTTTTACCAAAAAGGTTTTAAAAAAATAGCAAGGATTATTAGTGGAATTTCTCAGTTTCTTACTGGAGTTGATTTACACCCTGGAGCACATTTAGGTAGAAGGATATTTATGGATCATGCAAGTGGGGTTGTGATTGGTGAGACTTCTATTATAGGTAATGATGTTTTGATTTATCAAGGTGTTACTTTGGGTGGAACGAATTTAGATAAAAATACCAAAAGACACCCTACTATAGAAGATGGCGTGATTATAGGTTCTGGTGCTAAAATTTTAGGCAATATTACCATAGGTAAAAATGCAAAAATAGGCTCAAATGCAGTTGTATTAAAAGATGTTGGACCAAATTTAACAGCTATTGGCATACCTGCTTATATTAAAGAACATGGCAAGATTGATTATGAAGAAAAAATCGCTAAACTAGAAGCAAGGCTTGCTATTTTAGAAGAAAAGCTAAATAAAGAGGATAAATGATAGCAATTACAGGTGGAGGCACGGGAGGGCATTTAGCTATAGCTAGATGTTTATTGCAAAGTGCAAGAAAACAAGGCATAGAATGCATTTACATAGGAAGTGAAAATGGCCAAGATAGACTTTGGTTTGAAAACGAAAATGGCTTTTATAAAAAATACTTTCTAAGCTCTCAAGGCGTTGTTAATAAAAAAGGCTTAGCTAAGGTTCAATCGTTTTTGCATATTGTAAAACTTGCAAGAAAAACAAAACAAATTTTAAAAGAACATAATGTTAAAGTAGTTTTTAGTGTGGGTGGATATAGCAGTGCTCCAGGCGCTTTTGGTGCTTTAATGGCAAATATCCCACTTTTAATCCATGAGCAAAATTCAAAAATGGGAAGTTTAAATTCACTTTTAAAGCCTTTTTCTAAAGTTTTTTTTACTGCTTTTGATGATCAAATTAATAAAGCAAATACTTTCTTTTGTCCTTATCCTATTAATGAAATTTTTTCACAAAAAGCAAGAGTGAGAAAAGAATTAAAAAATATTATTTTTCTTGGTGGCTCTCAAGGGGCTAAATTTATAAACGATCTTGCTTTAGAAAATGCTTTATACTTTAAAGAAAAAGGTATAAATATCATTCATCAATGTGGTAAGAATGATTATGAAAGATGTAAAAAAGCTTATGAGGATTTAAATGTTAATGCAGAGCTTTTTGACTTTGATAAAAACATTATAGATAAAATTTCTAAAGCAGATTTAGCCATATCAAGATCAGGCGCAAGCAGTCTTTTTGAGCTTAGTGCAAATTTACTTCCTTGTATTTTTATTCCTTATCCATATGCGGCTAAAAATCATCAGTATTTTAATGCTTTGTATTTAAAAGAGCGTAATTTATGTGAAATTTTAACCCAAGAAGAAAAACATCAATTTTTAAATTTGGTAGAAAATTTCTCACTAGAAGAAAAATCTTTAGCCTTGCAAGAATTAAAAAGTGAAAATGGTGCAGATTTTATGTTAGAAAAAGCAAAACAAATGGGGTTTATTTAAATAAAATACTCCCCAAACGTACCATATTTGAGCCACATTTTATAGCTAGCTCAAAATCCCCACTCATACCCATAGAGCAAATTTTTGCCCCGTGTTTTTGTAAATTTTCATAGATTTTAAAAGTTTGCTCAAAACTTTCTTGAACTTTTTCCTCATCCATAGAGCCTATACACATAATGCCTACTAGATTTAAATTTTTACACTCTTCTTGTATTTGCAAATACTCTTCTATTGCTTTATTTTGCTCTATACCACTTTTAGAACTTTCATTAGCAGTATTTATTTCTAATAAAGTATCTAATTTATAATCAAGTCTTTTATCTACAGCTTTGGCGCTTTTTAAACCATTGCAAGATTGCCAAAGTAATGGGTTTTGTTTGATTAAAAGATTGATTTTATTACTTTGAAGATTACCTATAAAATGCCACTTGATTTCTAAGTCTTGAAGTTTTTCTTTTTTTAAAGCTAAAGCTTGGACTTGATTTTCTCCAAACTCTACAACACCTTGCTTAAAAAGCTCTCGAATTTGCTCATCTTGAACATACTTGCTAGCTGCTACTAAACGCACATTTTGTTTTATGGTTTTTTCAAAAATACTTTCTAAATTCATCTTTTCCTACATCAATTCATATAATTTTTTACGCTCACTTGAGCTTCCTATGCCAAGTTGCATACGATATTTAGTGATAGTTCTACGCCCTAGTTGTACACTTGGGAATTCTTTTTGAGTGAGTTCAAGAATTTTTAAATCACTCAAAGGTTTTTTAGGATTTTCTTTTTTAATTAAATTACTAAGAAAATCTTTGATTGTAGCATTAGAAGTTTCACCATCATCAACTGCAGTGGTAAAGAAAGATTTTAAGGGTATTAAGCCTCTATCGCAACTTAAGTATTTATTTGCAATTGCTCTTGAGATGGTAGAAGCATTTCTTTCAAGATCTTGTGCTAAGTCTTTAAGCTGCATAGGTTTAATATCCCCGCCCATGAAAAAATCATATTGATATTCTATAATCATAAGCCCTAGTTTATAAAGGGTAGCTTTACGCATAGCTAATGCATCGATTAAATTTTTAGCATCTTTTAAATAAGCACTTAAAAACTCATGATCTAAGCCATCTGCTTCAAAAGCAATTTCAGGGTAATAATCATCATTGATTTTAATTTTAATTTCACCATTTTCTTGATAAATAAATATATCAGGAATGATTTCCATACTCTCTTCAAAATACTCTAAAAAAGGCGGAATAGAGATTTTTTTAATTATCGCTATAGCCTTTTTATACAAAGGATCTTTGATAAAATCTTTTGCATTTTCTAAATTTAAAATCAACATTTTGCAAAACTCATAAAGCTCATCATCTAAGTCAAAATGCTCTAATGCAAAAATAAAAGCTTCTTGATTATCTTTTGCCCCTACTCCAACGGGATCAAGATATTTAAATCTTTGCCTGATTTTTTCTACTTCTAAAGGATCAAATTCACCTAAAATTTCCTCATCATACTCAAAATAACCTTCATGATTTAAACATTCTATGATTTTTTCAGCAATGGTTTGGGATTTTTTAGTAGGAAAAAATGGTGGTATGATTTGCTCGCTTAAAAGTTCATACACATTTTTTACTTCCAAGCTTTTTGCGTCAATCATTTGCGTGGTGGTATTTTTACTAAAATATTCTTGATAATACTTGTTTTGATTGCTTGTAATACTTGAGTTTTCTTTGATCTCTATAAAAGGATTTTCTTTAGCAAATTCATCTAAGCTTTCTTTTAGATCTTCAATATTAGCTTGCAATATAGGAAGCCAAGATCTTAAGGTTTGTGATAGTTTTGCTTTTTGCGTTATAGAGGTTTTTTGTTTAAGCATTATTCAAGTCTAAACTCACTTCCAAGATAGTATTTTTTAACATCTTCATTATGTGCAATTTCATTAGCATTGCCACTAGCTAGCAACCTTCCGCTTCTAATTACATAAGCTCTATCGCAAATTGCTAAAGTTTCTCTTACATTATGATCAGTGATTAAAACACCTATATTCATAGCTTTTAAGTCATTAATCAAGCTTTGAATTTCACTCACTGCGATAGGATCAACCCCAGCAAATGGTTCATCTAAAAGTAAAAATTTAGGATCACACATAAGCGATCTTGCTATCTCACAACGCCTTCTTTCACCCCCACTTAAACTCATACCTTTTCTGTGTCTAATAGGTTCTATGCTAAGTAATTCTAGCATTTGTTCTATCTTTTGTTCTAATAAATTTTTATCTTTATATATTACTTGGGCGGCTAAAAGTAAATTTTCCTCCACGCTTAAGTCTTTAAAAACACTACTTTCTTGAGGTAAATACCCAATGCCAAGCTTTGCTCTTTTATTAAGCGGTTCTTTTGTGATATCTTGTGAGTCTAAAAACACCTGCCCACTTGTTGGCAAAATAAGCCCACATATCATATAAAAACTTGTAGTTTTTCCTGCTCCATTAGGCCCTAAAAGTCCAACAACTTCCCCACTTTGTACTTCTAGTGAAACATCGTGTATGATTTTTGTTTTTTTAATGATTTTTTCTAAATTTCTAGCTTCTAGCTTACTCATGTATTATATACTTTCTTTTATTTTCATAAGGAATGATTTGTAAAATTATATTAAAAATTTGATATTTATCTAAGTATTTTTTTAATTTTTCATCACCCCACTCTACCAAATGCAGTCCCTCTTCAAAAAAATTTTCAATCAAGCCATTTTTTAAAAGTCCATCAAAACCTTCTTGATAAATATCATAATGATACATTTTACCTTGTTGAAAATCATACTCTTGCATGATGGAAAATGTAGGAGAATTAAGTGTTTTTTCTACTCCAAGAAATTGAGCATAATTTTGAACCAAAGTGGTTTTACCGCTTGCTAAATCCCCTTGAAGTAAAATAACTCCATTTTTAGGCAAAATTTCACAAAGCTTATAAAGCTCATTTTGGCTTAAAATCATTTCTTTCATTGAATTTTTACCACATATTTTTCTTGCATAGCTTTTGGTATGCTTTTGGTTGTTGGTATGTCTAAAACTTTATAGATATTAGTATATTCTATAAATTTAATGCTTATTTCATCGCCAATTTTTACTTCTTTACTAGCCTTAACCACTTGATTGTTTATACTTACTACGCCACTTTTGCACATATCCTCTGAAATAGCACGACGCTTAGTAATATTAACTACATTTAAAAACTTATCTATTCTCATAAAAATATTTTATCAAAAAATACAAGAAAATGTTATAAAATGTTTAAATATTTTACATTATATTAAGCTAAATTCGTTAAATTTTACAATCATTTTTTACAAAGAGGAAAGACAATGAAAAAAGATATCAAAAAAGTGGTTTTGGCATATTCTGGTGGACTTGATACAAGTATAATTTTAAAATGGCTACAAGATGAGTATAAATGTGAAGTAGTAACTTTCACAGCAGATATTGGACAAGGTGAAGAGCTTGAGCCTGCTAGAAAAAAAGCACTTTCTTTGGGCGTAAAAGAAGAAAATATTTTTATTCAAGATTTAAAAGATGAATTTGTAAAAGATTATGTGTTTCCTATGTTTAGAGCAAATGCTATTTATGAGGGAGAATATTTACTAGGTACAAGTATAGCAAGACCTTTGATAGCAAAAGCTTTAGTAGAAATAGCAAATAAAACAAAAGCAGATGCTATTAGCCATGGGGCAACCGGTAAAGGGAATGATCAAGTGCGTTTTGAATTAGGTGCTTTGGCACTAAATCCAAATTTAGCCATCATTGCTCCTTGGAGAGAATGGGATTTAAATAGCCGTGAAAAACTCTTAGCTTATGCGCAAAAACATGGCATTGATATAGCTAAAAAGCCAGGTAAATCACCTTATTCTATGGATGCAAATTTATTGCATATTTCTTATGAGGGTTTAGTGCTTGAAGATCCTGCGGCTAAACCTGAAGCAGATATGTGGCGTTGGGTGAAAGATTTAAAAGAAACTCCAAATGAAAGCGAAGTGATAGAGCTTGAGTTTAGCAAAGGCGATTTATGTGCTATTAATGGAGAAAAAATGTCTCCTGCGCAGCTTTTAGCAAAACTTAATGAGCTTGGTGCAAAACATGGTATAGGTCGTCTTGATATTGTTGAAAATCGCTATGTGGGTATGAAAAGTAGAGGTTGTTATGAAACTCCGGGTGGAAGTATACTTTTAAAAGCACACCGAGCTATTGAAAGTATCACTCTTGATAGAGAAGCAGCGCATTTAAAAGATGAATTAATGCCAAAATATGCAAGTTTAATTTATAATGGTTATTGGTTCTCGCCTGAAAGATTAATGCTTCAAGCCTTAATTGATGAGTCACAAAAATATGTAAATGGTAAAGTTAGGCTTGAATTATATAAAGGTAATGTAATGGTAATAGGCAGAGAAAGTGCGAATGATAGTTTATTTAGTGAGGCTTATTGTACTTTTGAAGAAGATGTTGTGTATGATCAAAAAGATGCAGCAGGTTTTATAAGATTAAATGCTTTGAGATTTATCATCGCAGGTAAAAATGGAAGAAAATTTTAAAAAAGGAAAACAATGAAAGTATTATTAATTAAAGATGTAAAAAGCTTAGGAAAAGCAGGAGAAGTTAAAGAAGTAAAAGATGGATATGGACAAAATTTTTTAATTGCCAAAGGTTTTGCCAAAGCTGCTACACATGAAGTTTTAAAACAATATGAAGCAGAGCAAAAGAAAAAGGCAGAAAATTTAAGATTTGAGCTTGCAAATTTGGAAAAATTAAAAGAAGAATTATCTAAAATCACTATTTGTATAGCTAAACCTGTAGGAGCTAATGGAAGCTTGTTTGGTGGGGTTACTAAAGATGAAATCGCTCATGCGCTAAAGGATCAAAAAGGTATAGAGCTTGATAAAAAAAGCTTAGAATGTGATACTATAAAAGAACTTGGTGTACATGAAATTTCAGCAAAATTAGGCCATGCAATTCATGCTGTGTTTAAGCTAGAAGTTAAAGGAGAATAATGTTTCACGCAACTACAATTTTAGCTTATAAAGGTAAAAATAAGTCTGTAATTGGTGGAGATGGACAAGTAAGTTTTGGAAACACTGTTTTAAAAAATAATGCAGTTAAAATTAGAAAATTAAATAATGGAAAAGTATTAGCAGGCTTTGCAGGAAGCACTGCTGATGCTTTTAATCTTTTTGATATGTTTGAAAAACTACTTTCTAGTTCTAAGGGTGATTTATTAAAAGCTGCGATAGATTTTTCAAAAGAATGGCGTAAGGATAAATACCTAAGAAAACTTGAAGCAATGATGCTAGTATTAGATAGAGATCATATATTTTTACTTTCAGGAACTGGAGATGTAGTTGAACCTGAAGATGGCGCTATAGCTGCTATTGGTAGTGGGGGTAATTATGCACTTTCTGCTGCAAGAGCGTTGGCTAAACATTCAAATTTAGATGAAGAAGAATTAGTCAAAGAAAGCTTGCAAATAGCTGGTGAAATTTGCATTTATACTAATACAAATATTAAAACTTATGTAATTGAGGATGATAAATGAATTTAACTCCAAAAGAGATTGTGAAATTTTTAGATGATTATGTAATTGGGCAAAAAAATGCCAAAAAAATCATAGCAATTGCTTTAAGAAATCGTTATAGAAGAATGCAGCTTAGCCCTGAACTTCAAGATGATATCATGCCAAAAAATATTTTAATGATAGGATCAACTGGAGTTGGTAAAACAGAGATTGCAAGACGCCTTGCTAAGATGATGGGGCTTCCTTTTGTAAAAGTTGAAGCAAGCAAATATACTGAAGTTGGTTTTGTTGGGCGTGATGTAGAAAGTATGGTTAGAGATTTAGCTAATGCTGCTTTAAATTTAGTAAAAAATGAAGAAAAAGAAAAAAATAAAGAAAAGATTAATGAATTTATAGAAAATAAGATTTTAGAAAAACTTTTACCGCCTTTACCAAAGGGTGTTAGCGAAGAAAAACAAGAAGAGTATCAAAATTCTTTAGAAAAAATGCGTGTGAAATTAAAAGCTGGTGATTTAGATGATAGCACAATAGAAGTTGAAATTTCACAAAGTGTATTTGATACTAATCCAAATTTACCACCTGAAATGGGTGCTATGCAAGATATAGTAAAAGTTATTGGTGTGGGTAATAAAAAAGTTAAAAAAGAAATGAAAGTAAAAGATGCAAGAATAGCTTTAGTTCAAGAAGCAAGTGAGAAAATTCTTGATATGGAAAGTATTAAAGGCGAGGCTTTAAGAAGAGCAGAAAATGAAGGGATTATTTTTATCGATGAGATAGATAAAGTAGCGGTTTCAAGCTCAAATTCAAACCGCCAAGATCCAAGTAAAGAAGGGGTGCAAAGAGATTTGCTTCCTATAGTTGAAGGTAGTACTATACAAACTAAATTTGGACCTTTAAAAACTGATCATATTTTATTTATTGCAGCAGGTGCTTTTCATCTAAGTAAGCCAAGTGATTTAATCCCTGAACTTCAAGGGCGTTTTCCTTTAAGAGTTGAGCTTGATTCGCTAGATGAGGATGCTTTATATGCTATTTTAACAAGACCTAAAAATTCATTACTAACACAATATATTGAGCTTTTAAAAACTGAAAATGTAGAGCTTGTTTTTGAAGATGAAGCTATTAGAGAAATAGCAAAAATAGCAAGCAAGGCTAATGAAGAAATGCAAGATATTGGTGCAAGACGCTTACACACGGTGGTGGAAAAACTTTTGGAAGATATTAGTTTTGAAGCAGATGAATATGCTGGAAAAGTTTATAAAATAGATGATTTTAAAGTGCAAGTTAAGCTTGGAGATATCATAGAAAATAAAGATTTAGCTAGGTATATCTTGTGAAAAGTGGCTTTATAAGCATAGTGGGTAGAACTAATGCGGGAAAAAGTTCTATCCTTAATTCTTTATTAGAAGAAAAAGTTGCTATGGTTTCTCATAAGCAAAATGCTACAAGAAGAAAGATTAATGCGATTATAATGCATGAAAATCATCAGCTTATTTTTATAGATACGCCAGGTTTGCATGTAAGCTCTAAGGCTATGAATCAACTTATGATTGATTTGGCGATTAAAAGCATTGCGGATTGTGATGTGATTTTATTTGTAGCTAGTATTTATGATGATATTAAAGATTATGAAAATTTTTTAAGTTTAAACCCTAAAGTGCCACATATTGTATTAATCAATAAGGTTGATTTAGTAAAAAAAGAGGTTTTGCTTAAAAAATTGAGTGAGTATTCTCAGTTTAGCTCACATTTTAGTGCTATTATCCCCTATTCTGCTAAGCAAAAATTTTATAAAAAAATTCTTTTAGATGAGATGATTAAGTATTTGCCTGAACATCCATATTATTTTGATCCTGAGTTTATTACTACTACAAATGAAAAGGATATTTATAGAGATTTTATCTTAGAAGCCATATATGAAAATTTAAGTGATGAAATTCCTTATAGCACTGAAGTAAAAATAGAAAAAATCAAAGAACTAGAGCAAATTTATTATATCAATGCCATTATCATTACAGATAGTAATTCTCACAAAGGAATGATATTAGGTAAAGATGGAGCTACAATTAAGCGTATAGGTAAAGAAGCTAGGTTTAAAATAGAAAAATTAGCACAAAAAAAGGTAATGTTAAAATTATTCGTTCAACTAGAAAAAAATTGGCATAAAAACGAGCAAAACCTTAAGAAAATACTTTATGATGAGTAAAAAAATCATCAAAAAAGATTTTCTTGCTTATGAAAAACTTTTGTATATTAAATTTCCAAATCCTATTAGCGAAGATGAAATTTTAAAAAAGAGCTTTGAAGAGCTTGGTCTTAAAGATGATTTTTCTTATAAGCTAAAGTATTTTCAAGATAAATCTTTTACTCATGTATTTTTGTGTAAGTATAAAGATATTTTAGATATTGATTATGTGATCCCAGAACCCCTACTTTTTGAAGTGTATTTTAAGAATGATGTAAATAGTGAAAATCTTGCATTATTATTTAAAGAAAAATACATAGTTTTAGTGGAGTATTTGGGGTGTGATTTTCAAAATTGTAAAGTTATACCATTGAATGTTTATGATAAAATATATAATGAAAAATTAAAAAATACTTATAAGCACATTATAAGCATAGATGATACTCAAAATCTTAGCAGTTTTGATAAATTTAATAGTAAAATTTTTTATCAAAAATTGTTAAAAAATTGCGATCAAGTTAAGATTAATCTTACCAACAAAGAAAAAATAAATCATTTAAAATCTTTTAGTTTTAAGATTTTATTAGCTTTTGCTTGTGGAGTTTTGCTAGCTTTAGCTTATCCTTTGTATTTGTATACACAAAAATCATTTTATGAAAATGAGAAAACAAAATATGAAAATTTAATAAAAAAGCAAGATGGTATTTTAGAGCAAGCAAAAATAAATCAAAAACAGAATCAAGAGTATAAAAAACTACAAGAAGAAAATGAGTTAAAGATTAATTTGTTGCAAAAATTTTATACAAATGCACTTTGTTATAAAGATTTTTATGATTTTTTAAGAGTTTTAAATTCCCATCAAGCTTATATAGAGGCTTTGTATGTTAAAAATAATGATTTTATTGTAGAACTTAAAAATGACTATGAATTTTATGAAGATTTTAAAAAACATCATTTTGTATTAAAAAATAAAGAAGTTAATAATGGAAAAATCACTCTTGTTTTTGAAAAATCTTTATAAAAATTTAGAAAATATCTTTGCTAGGTTATCTGGGCGTGAATTTGCACTAGCTTTGATAGTTGCTTTTGTTTTTGGTTTTTTCATGGTTTATATGAGTGTTTTTGATAATTTTGAAAAACAAATGAAGTTGTCAAAAGATGAACTATATGTTTTACAAACAAAATACGAGCAAAAACAAGAAATGATTTCTGATTTAAAAGAAGATGAAAATATATCTTATAACGAGCAGTCATTCTTGAGTTTAGACAAGGACTATCAAAGCATTTTAAAAGATATTGAGAGAAATCTTTCTAAAGTAAGGTCTTTACAAATCCAAAGTTATAAAAGTCAAGATGAATATTTTACTTATTATGAATTAAAATTGAGTTTTGTTAGTGATTTTTATTTTTTAATGCAATTTTTACAAAAACTAGATCCTTATATAAAAGTTAAAAATTTAGAGCTTACAAAATATGAAAATGAACTAAAAATCACACTAAAACTTATTTTTACTCTAGTATAAAAATGATTTTTTTGATAAAATTCATCTAAACATGGCAAGCGATCGCTTCTTTCGAAGAGGAAAGTCCGAGCTGCAATAAGACAAAGATTCCATCTAATGGATGGCTAGGGCAACCTAAGGGAAAGTGCAACAGAAAGAAAACTACCATATTTTTATGGAAAAGGTGAAACGGTAGAGTAAGAGCCTACCAGTAGCTTTGGTAACAAAGCTAGCTATGTAAACCCAATCTGCAGCAAGAAGGGGTGGTTTTAGTCTTATAATATAACCCTTCGCTCGAACTTGTTTGCAAAAACAAGTCTAGATAAATGATCGCTCTTGACAGAACTCGGCTTATCGCCATGTTTTACTTCATATAAGCAGAAGCTTTTTTGAGTTTTTGCAAATTTTTTGCTACTTCATCTTGCTTTTTTTTCATAAAAGCTATTGCTTCATTAGTAAGAGCCAAGGCTTCATTAGGACAATCTTTAAAATCAGGTTTTTCGATGAGTTTAACTATTTTTTCCACATCTTCAGTATATACAGCTAGTTTAAACTCATCTATCCATTTTTTTTCACTCATTTTTGATGTACTTCCCTCCAAGCTTCTAATAAGCCTTTAACAACATTTATTACTTCATCTACTCTAGCTTCATTATTTTCTATGTTTGCTAAAGAAAGAAGTTGTAATTCTCTAGTGTATAAGCCACTTAAATAATGTGCTACATCTCCACCTTTTTCATAATCAAGACAATTTAATAATTCAATAAAAATAGCACTAGCTCTTTTTACATAATACACTCTTTCTTCTATATTTTCATTTTGAATAGCTATTTTTATCCTACTTGAAAAGCGTAAAATCCCGCTATATAGCATTTCTATAAGTTTTTCTTGGGATTCTACACCAGTTTGATTTTGTGAATATGCGCTATAAACTGCACTATTTAGCATTTAAACCCTTTCTTATTTTAAGAATTTTGATTATTTGCCGCATTAATCATATTTGAAATAACACTTGCTTGGTTATTTAATTTAGCAATAATACTATCATATGCAGCCCATCTAGACCACATCGTATCATATCTACCTTCTATAGATTTTTTAGTATTTTCTATGGTTTCGTTAAGATTTTTTGATTCTTTAGTTAAAGATTCTTTGTATCCTCCAAAAGAACCATCAGAACTCATTATTTCACCCATAGTGTTTTTTAATATCCCAAAAGTTCCTGTTTCTTCTTTATAAACGGAGTATATGGTTCTAGAACTTAAGCCAAATTTTTTCAAAAAGTCACTATCGCCTTGAATTTCTAAATTACTTCCCGAAGTCCCTTTGATTTTAAATTGAATTTTTTGATCAGCAGTGCCTTGGTTGATGATTTCAAAGCTAGCTTCTAAGCCCTCTAAACCAAAACTATTGATATGATCTACTAGGTTTTGAGCTTTTTCTACATCTGTATCTCCAGTTAAAGTAAAAGGATCTCCATTTGCAGTTTTACCTAAATCTATGGTTTCATCATTGTAAGTAATGGTAAATTTACCTTCTTCAAATTTAATATCTCCTTCACCAAAACCACTTACCCTATCGCCTACTAAATCAATATCTTCAAAACCATTATGTCCTACGAAAAATTTTTCAGCCATTTCTGGATCTTCGTTGAATTTAGAGTTAAATTTTCCTGAATCAAAAGACAATACCCCATCACTCAAAGTTAAGCCATAATCAGCCAAAGACAAACTTACTTTAGAAGAAACCTTAATACCATCTGAACTATCACTATCGCCAACTACAACCGTCCCATCTACTGTAATGGTTTGAAGTAAAATATTATTAATTTGAGATTTGATATTATAAATTTCACTAACACCTACAAAATTTCCTTTTGTCCCTGCGTCAGGGTCGTATTTTGTCGCTGCATTAAGATTTATCATCAAATCATTATAAGCAGTGGCTAAACTTTCTAAAGATTGTGAAATAGCTTCGGTATCTTGAGTAACATTAAAGCTTATTTCACCTTTTTGTTTAAGCTCTAAGGTGATATCAGGGCCTATATCTGTGATGGTATTAGTTGGTCTAGTCATTTTAACACCATCTACACTAAAGATAGCATCCATACCTTTTTGGATATGGTTTTCATTGTCTTTGGAAACATTATAGCCTTGTGGTGTGCTTGTATCTAATTCAATACCAAATTTATTTTTCAATAGTGAAGTAGCTTTGCTATCTCTAGTATAATTTGCTTGATCTATATTTCCTTCAGCATCAGTTGCATAGCCACCATCAAATATACTTAAATCACCACCATTAGTAGCTCTAAAAGATAATTTGCCACCATCTTCTATTTTAAGTTCAACTTTTCCGTTGGTTTGTTTTCTTAAATCCTCTGCTAAACTTTCATAAGTAGTATTTTCATCAATATTTATAGTAAATCTATCATATCTTTCACCATTTTTAATAACAAAAGTAAAAGAAGTACTTTCTTCTCCTGGATTAAGTAGTTTATCTTCAGGCTTTCCGCTAAATGTTCCACTTATTTTATCTTTATTTTCTTCTCCAGCACCTTGAGGTCTAAAACCATATAAACCACCTGCGCTAATGCTATCTTTATCAAGCTCCCAACCCATAGCTTTTAAAAGTTTTTCATCACCTGAAAAAGAAATATTATTTTTAGTTCCTGTTTCAGTACTTTGCACTACTAAGCGGTATGGATTATCTTTATCTCCTGTATTAACTAGCTTAGCTTCTATTTTACCGCCTGTAACAGAGTTGATTTTTTCGGCAAGTTGAGCTACAGTAGTACTTTCATCAATATCGATTTTATAATCTTTTCCATCTTGAGTAATAGTAAAAGAAGTTTTGCCATTTTCTCCATTTATCCCAAGACTCTTCATCACAGAAGCGGTTTTGTCTTTAAATCCATTGCTTTGATATACGTCTTTTTGAGCAAGTTGTTCTACAATAACTTTCATATTAGTAAGGTTAGATAAAGATCCTACTACTAAGCTTGCAGCAGCGCTATCTCCACTTACACTAGGGGATACTTTTTTCTTATTAAACTGAGATGCATCACCTAGGCTACTTACAGCTGTTTGAAAAGCAAGTAGTTTAGCTTCAAGTTCTGCTAGGTCTTTTTGTCTTGAAGTATTAGTTTCAAGCTGTGAGTTGTAAAGGCCTAAATGAGCGTTCATTTCCGCTTCTTTAAGTTTATTAAGTGTATCGCTTGTTAAAACACCTGAGCCTATTCCTAAACTTCCTAAACTACCTATTGCCATGATTAACTCTCCTTATCAAAAATGGTGCCGATAACACCTTTAAAATGCTCTATTAATTTCATCACTTCTTCACTAGGAATTTTGCGTATAAGTCTACCGGTATCTTTTTCGGTTACATTTACATACATTTCATTGATTTTGTCATTATATGCAAAACGCACATTTGTTTCTAGTGTTTCCATTTGTCTATTAAGCTTTTCTGTCGCGTTTTTTAGTTTTTCATTTAAATTCTCATCTTGATCGTTTAAATTAACTTGTTGTTGCTTATTCTCTTGAGGTGCTTTTTCAACGCTTTTTGTGTTAAAATGAGCTACATTTGCATCTCTTTGAATATTGTTACTAATGTCCATTTTAAACTCCTTTTTAAAAGACTTTAAAATACTCTATCGACATAATTTTAAAAAACTTAATATTTAGATTAAAAATCTATATTTTCTTACAAGCAAAAAGTGTTCTCAAAAAGTTTAAAATTAAAAAATTTCAAACTTTTTGAATAATTTTTCATCATTTGGAAGTAAATTTCTTGCAATAAGTTTATCTATAACTTCTTTAGAACAATTTGTCATTAAAGGCCATTCTTTATGATAATCTTCTAACAATCCTTTATTTGTCGCATCAATTGCAATACAATCTTTTTTGAGAAAAATATCTCTTTTTGCGTCGATATTATTTACCACACGCCAAATTAGCATATAAGGATTTTCTAAAATAGCATCTGTATCTAAGAAAACTAAAATTCTAAAATGCTTTTTATAGGTTTGTAATTTTTCAAAAACTTGAGTTATTTTTTCTTTTTTATCAATCAAAATCACACAAACTGGAGCAAAGGTTTGAGTGTAAAATTGCTTTAATTTTAAAATACTTTGATCTTTTTCTTTAAAAAGTGAAAGTAAAGCCTCATCGCTTAGAATTTCAAGTTCAACTTTTTTCTCATCACCACATGCATCAAGCCCTGCTTTACCACCATAACAATAAGTACTTGAAGCATGATCAAGCTGATCGCAAATTCCTTCACTAATAAGTAATTTTTCTTCATCAAAGCGGTTGAGTATATAAGGTATAAGTTTGTCATAATCTTGCAAACAAGGTGCATTTTCATCAACAAAAATAGCATGTTTTACAAAACTCATTTGTCCTACTCCCCAAAAAGTATGCATGACTTGTTTTGCATGAGCTGGGTATTTTGCTTCTATTTTAGCCAAGATTAGATTATGAAAAACTCCATTTTCAGGCATGTTATAATCTATCAAATCAGGAGCATTTGTCTGAAGTAAAGGCAAAAAAACTCTTTCTGTTCCAAGTCCCATGTATTTATCTTCTAAAGGCGGTTTTCCTACAACAGTAGCTTGATAAATTGCATTTTTTTTAGCAAAGATTTTTTCTACTTTTAAAATAGGACAAAGCTCAACCGGAGTGTAAAAACCCGTATGATCTCCAAAAGGTCCCTCAGGTGCAAATTCATTTGGATCTACAAAGCCCTCAATCACAAAATCACTATCATAAGGTACATAAAGATGATTACTTTTGCATTTTGCCAAAATGGCAGGTTTTTTCTTGATAAAACCATAAAGTAAAAGTTCAAAAATTCCTTTTGGCAAAGGCGCTTGAGCACACCAAATATATAAAGGATCTCCACCTATGGCTATGCTTACTGGCATTTTTTGATTTGCTTTTTTATACTCATGGAAAAAATGGCTCGCATCTTTGTGAATTTGCCAATGCATAAGCAAGGTTTTTTCATCAACTACTTGCAAACGATACATTCCAAGATTATTTTGTTTTCCATCTAAGCTTTGAGTATAAACTTGTCCCATGGTGATAAAAGGCGCAGCGTCTTTTTCCCAAGTTTTTAAAATAGGCATATCATATAATGAATTTAAGCTTTTGTAGTTAAATTCTCCATCTTTTTTAATGCGTTTTGGTGGGATATTTTTTAAATTAAGTAAGGTTTTGAAAAAATTTAATTTTGCACCAAAGCTTTGAGGTATATGCATTTTAAGCAAAGAGCTAATTTCTTTAGCCACATCTTCATAGTCTTTTTCAAATGCTAATTTTAAAGCTTTTTCATTACAAAAAGTATTTAAAAGAACAGGATAATCGTATTTTTTACCATTTTTTACTGCATTAGTAAAAAGTAAGGCTTTTGAGTCTTCTTTTTTAACTTCTATATAAGCTAAATGTGCCATTTCAAGATCAACATCAACAGGCTCATGAATGGTTTTTAATAAATTATTTTTTTCTAAAAGCTCTATGAATTTCTGCATTTATATCATACTCTCTGCTTCTTTTAAAATTTCTTTTGCACCTTTTGCTATCATTTCTTTAGCTAAAAGCTCGCCTGCTTTTGCGTAATCTTGCTTATCAATCATTCTTTTTTCTTTGAGAATTTTACTTGCGTCAGGTAAGCCTACTATGGCGCGAATTTCTATTTTTTCATCAATGATTTTTGCATTAATTCCTATAGGTACTTGACAGCCACCTTCTAGAGTTTTTATAAAATCTCTTTCTATATGGGTTTCTATGAAGGCATTTTCATCATTTAAGCATTCAAGGTATTTTAAAATTTGTTTATCATCAATGCTTTCTATACCTAAAGCTCCTTGGGAAGCTGCGGGTATCATCTCATCAAGCTCAAAAGCTCTAATGTATTTTATTTCTTTATCTAAACCTAAGCGTTTAATACCAGCTAGAGCCAAAATAATAGCGTCAAATTCTTTAGCTTTAAGTTTTTCTAAGCGCGAGTTGATATTACCTCTTAGAGAAATGATGTTTAAATCAGGTCTTAGTGCTAAAAGTTGCATTCTTCTTCTAAGGCTTGTAGTGCCTACTTTTGCACCTTTTGGAAGAGCATTTAAACTCTCATAATACTCACTTAAAAAAGCATCATTTACCACTTCTCTTTTTGAAATAGCAGCTAAAACTAAACCTTTTGGGAAAAAACTAGGCACATCTTTTAAGCTATGTACAGCTAAATGCGAATCGCCTCTTAACATACTTTCTTCAAGTTCTTTTGTAAAAAGTCCTTTTCCACCTATTTTAGCCAAAGGTGAATCAAGTAAAACATCGCCTTTAGTTTTAAAACCCTCTAAAGAAATTTCTAATTCAGGATGTGTCTGTGATAATTTATTTTTTATATGCTCACTTTGCCATAACGCAAGTTGGCTTTTTCTTGTTGCGATGATTAATTGCATTTTTTATACTCCTGTATGATTTCTACATCTATGATTTCTTCTTCATTATTTGTTTGATGATGATATTTTCTTTTTTGTTTTGTAAAAAGTTTTAGCGCCATCATAAAAAATAAAAGCAAAATTCCTAAAAATGTACTTAAAATTCCTGGTATTAAAAGTAAAATTCCTACTATGGTTAAAGAAAATAATTTAATCATACCAAATAAATTCGTGTTGGTATTTTGCATAGTGATGAGATTTGTCCAAGTCTTTGCTAAAAACATTGCTCCTAAAAACATACTTGCAAAAACTATCATAAAAAAATTTAAAAAACCAAAAAAGGCTATAAATAAAATACTAGCAATTAATTCTAAAATCAAAAATGCGCTTATATTTACTCTTGCTATCATAGAATTTTCTCTAAGTGTGAAATTACTTCTTGGGTTTTTAAAACTTGTTTTTCTAAGGTATTTCTATGGATTAACTCTACTTCATCATTTTCTAAGCCTTTGCCTATAACTAAAGCATAAGGAAAGCCCATTAATTCAAAATCGTTAATCTTTACACCAAAACGCTCATTTCTATCATCAAATAAAATCTCTTTATCACTAAAATGAGTGTAAATTTGCTCAGCAAATTCCATGGCTTTTGTATCTTTTATATTAGAAACGATGATATCTAAAACAAAAGGAGCTAAAGTTTTATTCCAAATACAACCTTTTTCATCATGACTTGCTTCTATGGCAACCGCAACCAAACGACTAACACCCATACCATAACAACCCATAGTGAAAAATTGAGCTTTACCATTTTCATCTAAATAGCTTGCACTCATTGCTTTTGAGTATTTATTTCCAAGTTTAAAAATATGCCCTACTTCAATACCTTTGCTTTGCTTAAGCTTGTGTTGGCATTTTGGACAAAGATCATGCTCTTTAACTGCCGCAAGATCTTTAAAGCGTTCTTTATTTAAATTTACAACATTAATTCCGACTAAATGATAATCTTTTTTATTTGCTCCAATAATCATATTTGTTTCATTTTCAAGCTCATGATCAATATAAAAATCAACTCCATTTAATCCTACAAAGCCGATAAATCCTGGTACTAAACCTGCTTTTTCTAATTCTTCTTCACTTACATCAACTAATTCTAGTGCATTTGCTGCATTTAGTGCTTTAACTTCTTGTAATTCATCATCACCGCGTATAAAAAATACTATAATTTTTTCTTCACTTTCATAAATAGCTTTTTTAGCAATAGCTTTGATAGTATAGTAAGGATTAATTTTAAAAAATTCCGCTAGTTCTTCTATGGTTTTTACATTTGGAGTGTGAAATTGTGTAGCAAAATCAGCTTCTGGCCTTTCATCTTCACAACTTTTTTTAGCTCTTTTTGCTGCTTCAATATTTGCAGCATAATCACAATGCTCGCATAATAATATATCATCCTCACCATTTTTAGCCAAAACCATAAATTCTTTTGAACCACTGCCACCAATAGCCCCACTATCGGCTTCAACAGCTCTAAATTCAAGCCCTAATCTTGTAAGAATTTTACTATAAGTTTCATGCATAAGATTAAATTCTTTGTCTAAATCAGCTTCATTAGCATGAAAGCTATAGCCATCTTTCATTAAAAATTCTCTACATCTTAAAAGTCCAAATCTAGGTCTAGCTTCATCTCTAAATTTAAGTCCTATTTGATATAAATGTAAAGGAAGTTGTTTGTAAGAATTTATTTTATTTCTTACTAAAGCCACCATAGCTTCTTCATGAGTTGGTCCTAAGACAAAATCATTTTCTTTTCTATCTTTAAAGCGTAAAAGCTCTTTACCAAAAACATTAAATCTCCCACTTTCTTTCCAAAGTTCAGCTGGAGTATTAAAACTTAAACTTACTTCCAAAGCACCCGCTTTATCCATTTCTTCTTTGATGATATTTTTAATCTTATCTAAAACTCTTTTTCCTAAAGGTAAAAAATTATACAAACCACTTCCAATTTGTTCTACAAAGGCACCTTTAACTAAAAATATATGACTTGGTAAAGTAGCGTCTTTTGGATTTTCTTTTGTACTTATGGCATAAAATTTACTAAATTTCATGATTATTCTCCAAATTAAATTCACATTTATAAAGGTTTAAACCTTCCATATTTTCATTTTTTAAATCAAACACATAACGCATAGCATTAATTACTGAATCATTTTGCATAGTTCCGCTTAGTTTTTTTAATTTTACACTAGGATGATGTAAAAATGCATTCATTACTTGTCTTATAAGCTTTCTTGCTTCTTCATGGTTTGAGTGTTTTAAATACCCTTTATCTATAGCCTTTTGCAATTGTTCTTTAGCGATTCCATCAGCTTGTAAGCGTAATTGCTTAACTAAAGGCAGGGTTGCTAGTTTGCTTAGATGTTGAAAAAACTCATTTGTCATAGCACCTACTATAGAATAAGCAATTTGGGCTTGGTGTTCTCTTAGAGTTAAATTTTTTCTTACAACTTCTTCTAAATCATCAACAGCATAGACTATATTTTTTTCATTTGCTTTTACATCAATATCCCTAGGCACCGCTATATCAAAAAAATATCTTTTATAATCTTTTTCTTCTAATAAATCATTAGTTATAATAGCATGTGGAGCATTTGTGGCGCTAAAAAATATCTCATATTGATTTAGTGCTTCTTTTAAATTTGCAATACTTTCACAACTTGCATTTTCACCCAAATCCTCACAAAGCTTTTGGGCATTTTGTATATCTCTATTTAATATCAATACTTTGGCCTTAGCATTTAATAAATGCTTACAGGCTAGCTCACTCATTTCCCCTGCACCTACTACAACTGCAGTTTTATTTTCTAAATTTACAAGTTCTTTGGCTTTTGCTACTGCTACTGAAGCAACTGAAATAGGATTTTTAGAAATTTCGGTTTGATTTCTAACATTTGCTGCACATTTAAAAGCATAATGCACCGCTCTAGTTAAATGCACACCACATCTTTGCTCCTGCAGGGCAAATTTATAAGCATCTTTTAATTGTCCAGCAATTTGCGTTTCACCAATAACCAAGCTATCAAGTGAGCTTGCCACAGAAAATAAATGATGGATAGCTCCGCTATCTTCATAAAAATCAGCCTTAGTGCTTAAATTTTCTTTATCAACACCACAAAGTAAACTAAGCGTTCTTAAAATATGCTCATTAATGCTTTCAACATCCCCAACAAAAAGAAAAATTTCAACCCTATTGCAAGTACTAAGTACTAAGCTTTCTAAAATTTTATTATTAGTATGAATTAGCTTTAATAATTCTCTTTTTTTGTCTTCATTAGAAAAGGAAAGTTTTTCTCTAGTAGCAATATCTGTATTTTTATGTGTAAAACTGATACAATAATAATGCATTAAAATTCCCTTTCTATCATACTTTTAATAATATCTTCTAAATCTTTTATATTATATTTTTCTATGGCTTTTAAAGCATTATTTGCATAAGTTTTTAATTCTTGGTTAACTTGATTAAAAATTTCATATCCTTGCATTTTATTTTTAATCCAAGCAAGCTCATCCACACTTAAATCTTTCTTGTAATAAGACTTAAGTATTTCTTGATCTTGTGGATTTAATTTTTCATATAAATACATATAAGTAAGAGTGGTTTTACCTTCTTTAAAATCATTCATAGCGGGTTTGCCTAAGGTTTGCTCATCACCTTTGATATCTAAAATATCATCTACAATTTGAAAAGCTAAACCTAAGTTTTTGCCATATTCTGCAAAATCATCTTCATTTAAATCAGCAAGTATTGCCCCACACCTTGCACTAGCTTCGATTAAAATGGCTGTTTTATTATATATCATTTGTAAATAAGCGTTTTTATCGGTATTGAAAGTTTCGCTTAAATTTACATCCATTAATTCACCAACAGAAAGCATAACAACAGCATTAGAAATGATTTTTGCTAATTTTAAATCTATTAAAGAAAGCTCATAAAAGGCTTTTGAGTATAAGATATCTCCAAGCATGATAGCATTTTTAGCTCCAAATTGTGCATTGATAGACTTTACTCCTCTTCTTAATTTTGCCTCATCAATCACATCATCATGCAATAAGCTTGCAGCATGAATTAACTCTATAATAGCACAGATTTTATAGCTAATATCACTTTCCCCAGCTATTTTTAAAAGTAGTTTTGAGCGTAATTTTTTACCACCTTGAAGTTTTGAACTCATGGTTAAAATAGGCTCATAATTTAATTCAGATAAAAATTCATGCATATATTGATCGATCTTTTGCACTATGCTTTCCTTAGTTTTCTTATAATTGTATTTTATTAAATTTTACTTTAGTTTTGGTTAAGACTAGCTTTTCTAGGGTCTAAAAATTCTACTTCTAATCTTTTATCTCTATCTTCTATATATACAGTAAAAATAGCTTCGCCTTTTTTAAAATCACTAAATTCAAGTATCAATCTTGCTCTATCTATATGAGGATTTTTATAATCAGGTACTAAGGTTTGATCTACCCAGTTTAAATTTCTTCTTAAAGACATCACAAATTGTCTAGGGTATTTTTTATATCTTGAATGAACAATGATATTAGTTTGATCAAATAAAGTCCATGAAAAGTCAAAATAATAAATCTCATCAGGATAGTCAATTTCTTTTATTTTTACACTTGCTTTTTCATCTTTACTTAAGGTAAATTTATAAGTATAATCAAAAAATACTTCAGCCTTTAAAAAATTAAGTATCAAAAATAAAGATAAAAATAAACGCAAAATCAACCCTCATGCCCTAAAATTTCAGCGCTTAATCCTATGTAAAAATCATTTTTTCTCTCATCTATTAAGAGTGAATTTTCCATTTGAAATTGCGCTACATCGCTTTCATTTAAATTATTTTTTTCTAAAAGTTCTATCATAGCGATATGATTGGCTAATAATTTTTCTAAAACATTTTCTAATGCACCCAAATTTGCATATTTTATTGTTTCGATAAATTTTTCTTTAGGGCTTTTTGCAAACATTTCATCAAATATATCCATTTTTAACCTTTTATGTAAGTTTGAATTTTTTCTATTAAAGTAGTTTTATCGTTAGCTTCATCTAAGTCTTTAATTTCTTTTTGCCAAGAAATATGTATGTAATCCATCTTAGCATTTTTAGCACAAAGTCTGTCTTTTAAGCTATCGCCTATAAAAATACTTTTTTCATATTTTGCTTCATCTGCGATTAATCTTAACATCATAGGATCAGGCTTAGCTTCTATACCATAACTAACACCTAGTATTTTATCAAAATATGAAAGAATGTTTTGTTTTTTTAAAATAGGTACCAAACTTTCTTGAGGTGCATTAGTAGCTATAGCTAAATAGCAATCATTTTTTTTACAAAATTCTAAAACCTCAAGCACACCATCAAAAAGCACCACACTTTGATCATAATGCTTAATAAAATACTTCTCATAACCTTCTTTAAAGCTAGTATGTGAGTAAGTATCAACACCGTAAAAAATCTTAGCATAATTTTGCCCAGGAGTATTGATAGTATCTAAAATAAACTCTCTTTTTAAAGGTTCTAAATTTAAATCCGCTCTTATCTCATTTACTGCACATACTATGGCATTAGCACTATCTATAAGCGTGCCATCCATATCAAAAATTACATTTATCAATATTCATCCTTAAATTTAATTTTATGTTTGTCTTTTTTATAACTTTGATTATTTTTTAGCTTATATAAGGCATTGGCTTTTGAAGCTAAGGTTTTTTGATCTAAACTTTCATCTAAACACTCATTTACAAAAATCTCCAAAGCCTTAGTATAAGTAGAATCTAAAAACACCGCTTGAACTTTTTCAAAGATTTTAGCATTTTTTTGCATTCTTTCTCTAAAAAGTGTTAAATCAAAATCTTCCCTTTTTAAAGCACTTACAGCAGAGTTGGTAAATTTTTCTAAAGCTCTTACGTATTTAACTCTCAAGGCTTTTTCATCATTTTTCATTCTGCTGCACTTGTATTAATTCTACATTGCAATGCTTCTTGAACTAAATTTCTAGCTATTGAAGCTTCAGCATCTACAATGTGTAAATGTTTATCAGTATGTGGGAAAATGATCTTAGCACCCGTACCACTTGTCTTTAAAACTGTTTGTATAGGTTTGTTAAAACTAGAAAGCACTTGATAAAGCATATCAAGTTTAGCTTCATTGCTTATAGTTATAATAGCAACTGAACATTCTTCTATATTAGCTACTTTTAATGTTTCTACTTGCGCTACACTAGCAAAAAAAACATTCTCATTTCTACTACGCCCAAGCTCAACTAAATTTAAATCACTTTCTAAAACTAGATATGGAATACCTGTTTTTTTAATCTTTTGCACTACTTCTTGACCTAATCTTGCATAACCAAAAATGATAAAATGATCTTTCATTTTTTGATCGCATAAATAAAATTTAGCCATATCATTTTGCTCACCTTCAGCTGCGTTGGCTATTTTTCTAAGATTATTTAAAATAAAAGGTGTTGCAACCATAGTGATGATAGAAACTATAATGAAAATCTGTGCTGTTTTTTCATCTATAAGTGAATTTACTTGCATTAGTGAAAATACTGCTAGTGCAAATTCTCCAATTTGAGAAATACTCAAAGCAGTTTTTAAAGCTACTCTTTTTCTTGTATAAAGGATTAAAAGACCATAAATTACTACAAATTTTATTAATAACACCAAACTTACAAAAACAAAAATCAAAAACCAATTTTCAAAAACTATATGAAAATCAATTTGCAAGCCAACACTGATAAAGAAAAATCCTAAAAGTAAATCCCTAAAAGGAACTAAATCTGCTTCTATTTTATGTTTATACTTAGTTTCAGCAATCAAAGCTCCAGCTATGAATGCCCCAAGTGAATATGAAAAACCAAAAGAATGCGCTAAAAAGCTTGCTCCTATTACGGTAAAAAGTATGGTAGCGATGAAAATTTCATTTGCATTAGTCTTAATGATAAATTTTAAAACATAAGTAAAAAGGTATTTGCCTATAAAATAAAGTAAAACAAGTAAAATCACAGCACTGACTAAGGTTGTAAATAAAAGCTTTGAAATATCAGCGTTTTGAGAGCTAAATATATCAATCATTAACAGCAGTGGTATTACAGCAATATCTTGAAAAAGCAAAATTCCCAAAGCTTTTCGGCCATATTCTTCATTGATATCGCCACTATCATTAAGTATTTTTAAAACTATAGCTGTAGAAGATAAAGCTAGAGCAAAACCTGCTATCATTGCTATATGGTTTGCTATACCTAAAATATAAGTTACAAGTAAAGTGCAAACCAAGCCACAAGTTAGCATTTGCAAACTTCCATTTAAAAACACTTCTTTTTTCATTGCTAAAAGGTGTTTAAATGAAAATTCAAGCCCTATGGTAAACATTAAAAAAACTATACCAAACTCAGCCACATGGATAATGATTTCATTTGTGCTAAAACCATAAAATTCACGCACAAATAAACCTGTGGCTATATAGCCTATAATGGTTGGAATTCCAAATTTTTTAAGTATAACATTAAGTACGACAGCAACTGCTACTGCAGTTAAAAATAAAGTTATAAAAGCATCCACTCACCAACCTTTTTTGTAATGTTTTATTATTTTATTTTTTCTAAAAAAATTAAGTCAAAATTACTTCTGTGTTTGACTACTGCTCTTGATTTAGAAGGATTATCTCTTCTATCAAGTTCTAATCTTAATTCTTCAATGGTATTTTCAAACTCATCAATTTTTGTTTTTAGCTTTAAAATCACATCAACACCAGCTAAATTAACTCCAAGATCTCTTGTTAAGCGTAAAATCATTTTGATTCTATCTATATCTTTTTGAGAATAAAGCCTCATTTTGCCATCAGTTCTACTTGGTTCAACCAAACCTTCTTTTTCGTATTGTCTTAGAGTTTGTGGGTGTATGCTTAAAACCTTTGCAACAACGCTTATAAGATACACCGGTTCATCATAACTATGCTCCATTGCATACTCCTTTTAAGGTAATTTTTCTTCTAAAATTTTTACAAATTCAGGATCAAGACTATTAATATCAGGTATTTTTACATTTAAAATTAAATACATATCCCCATAAAGATCTGTTTTTCTATTTTGCACCCCATAGCCTTTAAGTCTGATTTTTTGATTGTTTTTAGAATTTGGCGGTATGGTGATTTTAACTTCTTTTCTTGGGGTGTGTACGCTGATTTTGTCTCCAAAAAGTGCTGTTTTTAAACTAATTTCAACCTTTTTGTATAAATCATCATCTTCTCTTTCGTATTCATCACTTTTTTCAAGCTCTACTTTTAAAATCAAATCTCCTTTTTGTCCTTGAAAGCTTTTTCCTTTACCTCGTATGCGTAGCTTTTCGTCATCTTTTATACCATGTGGAATTTTGATTTTAACTTGTTCGTTATTGATATTTATTGTGTGTTCACCACCTAAAATTCCTTTTTCAAAAGGAATTTTAACACTTGCTTGTAAGTCTAAATCCTCTTCAAAACCCCCAAAACCTCCAAAACCACTTCTAAAATTATTACTAGAGCTAAAACCTCTACCAAAACCTCCAAAGCCACCGCCAAAAATATTATTCAAAATATCATTGATATCAGCTCCGCCTGCATTTCTTGAAAAATCATGAAAACTTTGCCCACCAAACATAGAATCACCATATCTATCATATTGAGCTCTTTTTTTCTCATCACTTAAAATTTCATAAGCGGCGTTGATTTCTTTAAATTTTTCCTCAGCACCTGCTTCTTTATTGATATCTGGGTGGTATTGTCTTGCTAATTTTCTATAAGCTTTTTTTATCTCATCTGCGCTAGCATTTTGCGAAACACCTAGTGTTTCATATAAACTATTACTCATTTTTTATTCCTTATTTTTTATAAGATTATATCATAAACTTTAGTCTTAGTCAATCAACTTTTATAAGTTTTAAAACTAAAGGTTTTATTTACAATTGTGTAAAAATAAAATTTTATACTTGCATAAATTGATTTTACAAAGGATAATACATGAAAAAAACTATGGTTCTTTCTTTGGCATTAGCAACTACTCTTTTTAGTGCTAGTATTGATTTTAAACAAGCAGATGATAATGTAAAAAGATCTTTACCAACTGATAATCAAAATACTATACTTTCTTATCATGATTCTATACAAAAAGTTAAAAATTCAGTTGTGAATATTTCAACTTCTAAAACCGTTCAAAGTAATTCCTTTGGGATTGATGATTTTTTCAATGATCCTTATTTTAAACAATTTTTTGGTTTTGATTTTCCACAAGCTCCAAAAAGTAAAAAGAATAAAAAAGAAGTAGTAAGTTCACTTGGATCTGGTGTAATTATTTCAAGCGATGGTTATATTATAACAAACAATCATGTTATAGAAGATGCTGAAAAAATCACTGTAAATTTACCTGATTCAAGTACTGAATATAAAGCTAAATTAATTGGCGCTGATCCTAAAACAGATTTAGCAGTGATAAAAATAGAAGCAAAAAATTTACCTGCTGTGGTTTTTGCTGATTCAGATAAATTATTAGAAGGCGATGTTGTATTTGCTTTGGGTAATCCTTTTGGTGTTGGAAGTAGTGTTACAAGTGGGATTATTTCAGCTTTAAATAAAAACAATATAGGTTTAAATCAGTATGAAAATTTTATTCAAACAGATGCTTCAATTAATCCTGGAAATTCAGGCGGGGCTTTAGTAGATAGCAGAGGGGCTCTAGTTGGGATAAATTCAGCCATACTTTCAAGAAGTGGAGGAAATAATGGTATAGGCTTTGCAATCCCTTCTAATATGGCAAAATCTATTGCGCAAAAACTTATCGAGCATGGAAAAATAGAAAGAGGATATTTAGGTGTAGTTATAGGAGCTTTAACTCAAGATATTAAAAAAGCTTATACTAATCAAGAAGGAGCTTTAATAACAGAAGTTCAAAAAGACTCAGCAGCTTATAATGCAGGATTAAAAAGAGGCGATTTGATCATAAAAGTAGACAAAACTGTGATTAAAAGTCCTATGGATTTAAAAAATTATATAGGAAGTATTGATCCAAAACAAGCTATAGAAGTAACTTATGAAAGAGATAATAAAGTCAAAACAGCTAAATTTATGCTAAAAACAGATGAAAAATCGCTACAATATGAAAAAGGTTATATTGATGGTTTAAAATTAGTAGAGCTTGATTCTAAAAATAAACAACAATACCGCATACCTGAAAATATTAGTGGTATTTTAATCACTGAAGTTACTCCAAAATCAAAAGCAGAAAAAATAGGCTTTGAGCAAGGTGATATTATTATAGGTATTGATCAATATGAAGTTTCAAATTTTAAAGAATTATCTAAGGCTTTAGAATTAAATAAAGGCAAAGAATATGTTAAAATTTGGATTAATAGAGGCGGTATGGTTAGAGCTTTACTTTTTTAAGAAAGGAAAAAAATGACAAATATTTTAATGATAGAAGATGATTTAGAATTAGCAGAGATTATAGCTGAATATTTAGAGCAATTTGATATGAAAGTAGATATTGCTCATGAGCCTTATATAGGTCTTTCAAGACTTGCTTTAAATCCTTATGATTTAATCATTTTGGATTTAAGCTTGCCTGGACTTGATGGACTTGAAGTGTGTGAAGAAATTCGTAAAAAATATGATACACCTATTATCATTTCAAGTGCAAGACATGATATTAGCGATAAGGTTGCTGCGCTTGATTTGGGTGCTGATGATTATTTACCAAAACCATATAATCCTCAAGAACTTCAAGCAAGAATTAAAAGTCACTTAAGAAGAATTTCAAATACCAAAACCGCTCAAACTCAAGTTAAAAAAGATCTTGTATATGATAAATACAAACATACTATTACCATGAAAGATCAAGAAATTAGCTTTACTAATGCTGAATTTGATATTTTAAGTTATTTGATTAAAAAAGAAGGTGGAGTGGTGAGTCGTGAAGAACTTGTGTATAATTGTAGCTCTATTAGTGAAGATTCTAGCAATAAAAGCATAGATGTAATCATTAGTAGAATCAGACAAAAAATCGGAGATGATCCTAAAACTCCAAAGTATATTCATTCAATCAGAGGTATAGGATATAAATTAACTCAATGAACAAATCATCAATTTTTTATACTATAACCTTTGTTTTCTTGCTTGCTAGTGTTAGTGTGATTTTGGCATTTTTATGGCTTATAAAATACGATCAGCAAAATTACACTAATGAGCTTAATGCAAAATATTCTTTTATAGCTAATGCAAGATTGTTGTATTTTAATCATGTAATTAGTGAAAAAGAATTTTATGAGCAAACAAAAAATTACAAAATGATAGAACTAACCGCACCATCTTCTATAAGAAAAATTATCTACAAGGCTGAAACTATAGCACGTGCTCAAACTAGCACGGGTGTAGTTGAAATTATTACTTTAGAAGATAATGTGTATTTAAAAATCATCTTTGATGGGAAACTTTATTTGTACAAAGATTTAGAATATCAAGGTTATCGTTATTTTGTGATTAAGCTTATTGCTAGTATAGTTGTAATGGTTTTATTGATTTTATACATTTTTATCATTAGAAAATTAAAACCACTTAGAGCTTTAAAAAGACAAATAGATAAATTTGGCGAAAATAAACTCAATGAAATTCAAAATGTCAGTAAAGGTAATGATGAAATTTCTCAAGTAGCAACAGCCTTTTATGAGTCTATTTTAAGAATTCAAAAACTAAACACTTCAAGGCAGTTTTTCTTAAGAAATATTATGCACGAGCTAAAAACTCCTATCACTAAAGGTTTAATTACTTTAGAAATGCTTGAAGATAGCAAATATAAAGAAAGATTAGTAGGCGCTTTTAATCGTTTGGAAATTTTGATTAATGAATTTGCAGCCATTGAACAAATTACCTCAGGTGCTGGTTTGATTAATTTAAAAAAATACAATATCTTAGATCTTTTAGATGAAGCTAAAGATATAGCTATGAGTGATGATGAAAAGGTAAAAATTAGCATCAAAGAAAGTTTTAGTGTCAATGTGGATTTTAAACTTTTTACTACTGCGATGAAAAATATGATAGATAATGCGACAAAATACTCTGATGAAAATTGCGTTACCATAGAAATAACTAAAGATTATCTTTGCTTTAAAAACAAAGGAAAAGCCTTAGATAAAGACTTAAAATACTACACTCAAGCCTTTACGCAAGGAAAGAAAAACAAAGATAGTTTTGGACTTGGATTATATATTGTTAAGACTATTTTAGACTCTCATAAACTTACGCTTTATTATGAATATAAAGACGGTATCAATCATTTTTATTTTAATGATATACAAAATATAATTTTAAACTAGGAAGCTCATGCCCTTATCGCGTTTAAATGAAGAACAATACAAAGCCGCTAGTGCTCCTTTTGGACACAATCTTATCATAGCAAGTGCAGGTACAGGTAAAACTTCAACTATAGTTGCAAGAATAGCCTTTTTACTTCAAAATGGTATAAAGCCTGAAAAAATTATGCTTTTAACCTTTACAAACAAAGCTAGTAAGGAAATGATAGAAAGACTTAGTAGGTATTTTGACAAAAGCATTACTTTAAAAATCACAGCAGGAACCTTTCATAGCACTGCTTATTCTCTGCTTAAAGAATTAAATCATGATATTATTTTAAAACCTGCAAGTGAGCTTAAAATTCTTTTACGTTCTATTTTTGAAAAACGCACTTTTCATCATCTAAGTGATACTAAACCTTATATGCCAAGTTATTTGTATGATGTATATTCTTTATTTCAAAATACTAATGCAAATTTAGATGAATTTTATAATTGGTTTTGTCAAAATTATGATGAACAAGCTGTTTATGCTGAAATTTATGAAGATATTTTAAAAGAATACGAAGAAGAAAAAGCACGTTTTAACTATGTGGATTTTAATGATTTATTGATCAAATTAAAACATGTTTTAGCTTCACATCATTTTGAATTTGATGAGATTTTAGTAGATGAGTACCAAGATACTAATACTTTACAAGGCTCATTAATTGATGCTTTTAAAAGTAAAAGTTTATTTTGTGTGGGAGATTACGATCAAAGTATCTATGCTTTTAATGGAGCTGATATTTCTATTATAGGAAGTTTTAAAGATAGATTTGTCGATGCAAATATTTTTACTTTAAATAAAAACTATCGCTCTAGTAAAAATATACTTGCGCTAGCCAATAAGGTTATTTTAAACAATGAAAGATTATATCCTAAAGAATTAATTGTAACTAGGGAAGGAGATTTTAAAGCACCAAGTTTGCTAACTTTCAATGAATTATTTGATCAATACTCTACCATAGCAAAAATAATCTTACAAAGTGGAGTTAATCTTGATGAAATTGCTGTGATTTTTAGAAACAATTCTAGTGCAGATGGAGTAGAAGTTGCCTTAAGAGAACTTGGTATAGCAAGCAAAAGAAAAGGCGGGGGAAGCTTTTTTGAAAGCTTAGAAGTTAAAAACTTTTGCTCTATGCTTGCAATCGTGCTTAATCCAAAAGATATCATGGCTTTTATACATTTACTTGAATACACCAAAGGAGTTGGTGGGGTTTTAGCAAAAGATATTTTTGATGCTTTATTAAAACTGGGGCATTCTAGTTTGATTAAAGGTTTTTTAAATCCTGATAGTAGTGTGAGTTTAAAAAAATACAAAAAACAAAGTTACCAACTAGGACTTTTTGATGATATTGAGGAGCTAGCCTCGCCTTCAAGGTTTAACTTAGAAAGTGAATTTAATACCCACCCTATTTTAAGCCTACCTAAAATCAACGAGTTTTGTGCTAAAAATCTTGAAAAAATTTATCTTTTTATTAAAAAAGCAAGCGAGTGTAAGGTTTCAACCCAGCTTGTAAATTTGATCTTAGAAAATGATTATTTTAAAGAAATTTGTGATATTTTAGCAACTAAAAGAGCAACTAATAAAAACTCTAATGTTGATCTAAATAAAAAAAATGAAATTTTAGAAAAAATCAATGCAAAAATGTTTGTATTAAAAGAACTTGCTAAAAATTATAGTGATAATTATAAATATTATAATTTTCTTACTCTTGGTGCTAGTGAAATGAGTAGTGGTAGTGGGGTTAATCTTTTAAGTATACATGCTAGTAAGGGACTTGAGTTTGAGCTTGTATTTGTAATTGATCTTGCACAAGGAAGATTTCCTAATCAAAAACTCATGAGCATGGGTGGAAGTTTGGAAGAAGAAAGAAGACTTTTTTATGTAGCTGTAACTAGAGCTAAGGATACTTTATACTTAAGCTATGCAAAATATGACAAGATTAAAAAAAGCAATTATCAACCTTCGTGTTTTCTAATCGAAGCAGGTATGTGTAAAGAAGAATAAAAATAAGACTTTATTAATCTTTTTATACTATGATTAATAAAAATCATTCAAGGAGAAAAAAATGAATAGTGTATTATTCAAAGGAAATAAAGTAAATTTAAAAGGAAATAATATCCAAGTTGGCGATATGGCTCCAAATATCACCTTAAAAGCTAAAGATCTTTCAGGTGTTGAAATTGCTCCAAAAGGCAAAACTCAAATTATTATCAGTGTGCCAAGCCTTGATACTCCAGTATGTGCAACTGAAGCTAGAGAATTTAATAAAAAAGCAGCAGCAAGCGGTGTAGAAGTAATCGTAGTTAGCATGGACTTACCATTTGCTATGGGTCGTTTTTGCTCAACTGAAGGTATAGATAATTTAACTGTTGCAAGTGATTTTGTTTCTAAAGAATTTGGTGAAAAATATGGTGTTTTAATGGCTGATGGTCCACTTGAGGGAATTTTAGCTAGAGCGGTGTTTGTAGTTAAAGATGGCGTGGTTGCTTATAAAGAATTAGTAAATGAAGTAACAGAACTTCCAAATATGCAAGCTCTAGAAAGCTTCTTTGGTCAAAGTTGTGGATGTGGTGGTTGTGGTTGCCACTAAAATTTAAAAGCCTTTTATAGGCTTTTAAAACTTAAAAACATGGAAAATTTTCTTTCTCATTTTGAAATAGAAAAGCAAGATCTCAAACTTATACAAGAGCACTTACAAATAATAAATATTGAAAAAGACTTTAAGGTTAATGATAAATGTTTAGGATTTATAAAAATTTTAAAAGGCGAGCTTAGAGCTTTTATTCTAACTCCAAACGCAAAAGAAATAACACTTTTTCACCTTAAAGAAAATGATGAATGTGTTATTTGCTCTGAGTGTAATATGGATGGCATATCTTATGATGTTTTTATACAAAGTACTCAAAATACAAGTATAGCCATCATCCCCTCATCAATTTTTCAAATTTTAAAAGAAAAATACCCAAAAATTAATAATTATGTTTTAAGTTTAATCACTAAGCGTTTTAATACCTTAATCAAAGTTTTAGAACAAGCTTTATTTATGCCTTTATCTTCTAGAATTTGTGATTTTTTAAAAGAAAATGCTAGTAATAATACTTTAAAAATTACCCATGAAGCTTTAGCTAATCACTTAGGAAGTGCTAGAGAAGCCGTTTCAAGAATTTTAAAAGAACTAGAGAAAGAAGGTAAAATCAAACTTGAAAGATCTAAAATAATACTAATTTCTTTGTAACTTTATCACAGAAATACTTTTAAAATTTATTTATAATATCAACAAAAAGGAGAAATTATGAGTAAATTAGAAAGAGTGCTAAGAATAGCTTTAGCCATAGTGGCGTTTTCTTTAGGAGTTTATTTTTCAACTTGGTGGGGATTATTGGGTTTAATTCCTTTATTAACAGGTATTTTTGCTGTTTGTCCTATAAGAGTGCTTAGTGGAAAACAAGCTTGTCCACTTGGGGTTTGCCCTATTTCTAAAAAGAAAAATTAGGAATAATTTACTAGTTTTTCTAGCTTTGGTGTAATGACAAATCTACAATAAGCTTGGCTGGGATTATTTTTAAAATATTTTTGATGATAATCCTCAGCCTTATAAAATTTTTCTAATTTTAAAACTTGTGTAACTATGGCTTTAGCGTAATATTTTTGTACTTTTTGTAAAAAATCACTAATGGTTTTTAACTCCTCATTAGTTTGATAAAAAATAACTGATCTATATTGTATCCCCTTATCAACACCTTGTTTATCTAGGCTTGTTGGATCGTGCATTTTGAGAAAAATTTCTAAGATTTTTTCTAATGAAATTTGTTTTTCATCATAAATTATCTTAGCTACTTCTATATTCCCATCACCATTTACCACGCTTTCATAACTTGGATTTGGCTTACCACCGCTATAACCTACTTCTGTATAAACTACGCCTTTGATTTCATCAAATACAGCTTGAGTGCACCAAAAACAACCCGCACCTAAGATGATTTCCTTATTTGTCATTACTTTCTAAATCCTCATTTTCTTTTAAAACAAGCTGCATAAGATAAAGCTCTTCTCCGTCTATGATTTTTAAATCTTTATCTTCGCATTTTGGGCACCAAAAGATATTATTTTCAAGTACTCCGCTAAAATGGCATTTTTGACACTCAACTACTACTTCTTGAATATGCATAATAAATTTAGCATTTTTACATAAGGGGCTATTTTCTTTAAAAGTTTCAAAGCTTCTTTGCAAAAGTGGAGGTTCAACCCCACTTAAACGCCCTATTTTAACATGCACTTCTTCAATAACTTTTCCTTGAGCATATTCTTCGCAAAGCTCTAGTAATGATTCTGTAATACTTAACTCATGCATTAGCAAATTCTTGGTAAAAGTTCGCCTTTTGGAGCTTCTAAAATGCGTTTTGCTCCATAAGCATTTTCTAAAATCACTCTTGCTTTTTTATTAGCTGTGATTTCACCTATAATAGCTGCATTAGTATTAAATTGTTTTAAAATTTCTAATGCTTTTTGTTCATCTTTTTTATCTACACAAATAATAAAAGTTCCTTCATTTGCAAGCTCATAAGGCTCATACCCAAAAAGCTCACAAACCCCTAAAACTTCATCGCAAACTGGGATTTTTTCTTCATATATTAAAAGCTCTAAATTACTTAATTTAGCCCATTCATTTAAAACCGCACTAAGTCCACCACGCGTAGCATCACGCATTGCTTTTATGGAAATATCTGCATTTAAAAGTGCTAAAACTTCATCTTTTAAGCTTTTACAATCACTTTGGATATTTGCCTCTAAATTATTTCTTTCAATCAAAACTGCACAACCATGAGCTCCAATATCCCTTGAAACTAAGATACTACAACCACTTTTTAAGTCTTTGGTATTGATTTTTTGTATATTTTTACCTATACATGAAGTATTAATGTATATTTCATCGCCTTTATTTTTAGGAACAACTTTAGTATCTCCACAAACTAGCTTTACTCCTGCTTTATCACATTCTTCTTTTATAGATTTTAGTATAATTTTTAACTTTTCTATCTCAAAACCCTCTTCTAAAATCAAAGCTAGCGATAAATATAGCGGTTTTGCTCCTACCATTAATACATCATTTACGCTACCACAAACTGCTAATTTTCCTATATTTATATCTTTTAAAAAGATAGGATTTAGTACAAAAGAATCGGTGCTAAAAGCCAAATCATCTAAAATAGCAGCATCATTTGCTTCTTTTAAAACATCATTTTCAAAAATAGAAAAAATTTCACTTATCAAAGCATTCATTTCTTCGCCACCACCACCGTGGGCTAGAGTAATTTGTTTCATTTTATGCCTTATCTTGATAGTATTTATAATAAGCCGCACAAGCTCCTTCACTAGAAACCATACAGCTACCTATAGGATTTTTTGGAGTACAAGCTTTTGCAAACACCTTACAATCATAAGGCTTAGCTAAGCCTCTTAAAATTTGACCACAAATACAAGCTTTACTCTCATCTTTACTTTGCACTTTACAGTCAAACACTTTGCTAGCATCTAAGTGCGCAAATTCATCTTTTAAACAAAGCCCACCATTTACAATCACTCCAAGACCTCTAAATTCAAAATCACAAGGTTTAAAGTATTTTTCTACTAAAGCTTTAGCTTTTAAATTTCCCTCTTTACTAACTACTCTGTGATATTCATTGTAAACTTCAAAAGTATTTGCATTCATTTGCTCTACTATATTTAACACACTAAGCATTATATCAACTGGCTCAAAACCACTCACTGCTATAGGAGTTTTGTATTTTTTAGCAATAGGTTCATAAATATTTGATCCTGTGATAACGCTTACGTGAGAAGGTCCTAAAAAGGCATCAATTTTTACATTTTCATCTTGCATGATAGCTTCTACTGCGGGTGGAACTAATACATGATTAATATGAAAAAATAAATTTTTTAAATTTAAGGCTATACTTTTTTCTATAATCACCCCACTCATAGGTGTAGTTGTCTCAAAACCTATGGTAAAAAAGATTATATTTTTCTCAGGGTTTTTTAAAGCTATATCTATCACATCCAAAGGTGTATAAAGCGCTCTAACATCAGCTCCTTTAGCTCTAAGATCAATTAAGCTTTCATAACTTCCTGGCACTTTAAGCATATCGCCTAATACACAAAAGATAGTATTTGGCATACTTGCAAGCTTTAAAGCTACATCAATACGCTCTCTAGGCATAACACATATAGGGCAGCCTGGGCCGTGAACAAAATTAATTTCCTTGGGTAATAAATCAGGTAAACCAAATTTCATAATACTATGCGTATGTCCACCACAAATTTCCATGATATTAATAGGCTTAGTAATTTTAGAAGCAATAAGTTCTTTTAGGGCTAAAATTCTTTCTTTATCTCTAAAATCATTAATTAAATCCATTTTTTAGCCCCATATCGCCTTCATTTTCATCAATTTGTCCATTTTGCATTTTCTCTGCTATATCTGTATAAATTTTTAAACTCTCTTGTGCAGCTTGAGTGTCAATTTTTTCCATAGCAAAACCTACATGTATAAGCACATAATCGCCTACCTTTAAAGGCTCGCTTATTAAATCTAAACTCACTCTTCTTTTAACCCCTAAAGTTTCTACTATAGCTGAATTTAGCTCATCAATTTCTAAAATTTTAGAAGGTATAGAAAGACACATTAGTTAAGCTCCTTTTTCATTTTTAGATAATTTATCCAAAGATCAAACCCTGTTTTTGTTTTGCTATCTAAAATCATAATATCTATTTTAGGATTTAGCCTTTTAGCGGCTATAGAAGCTGCTTTAAAATCAAAGTCAAAATGTTGAGCTAAATCGGCTTTAGTAATGACTAATAAATCAGCCTTTCTAAACATCACTGGATATTTTTCTACCTTATCACTACCTTCTGTTACTGAAAGTAAAACTACATTTAAATGCTCGCCCAAATCATAACTTGCAGGACATACTAAATTTCCCACATTTTCAACAAAAACTATATCAAGTTCGCTAAGTTTAAAATAATGTAAAGCTTCATGCACCATAAAAGCATCTAAATGGCAAGTTTGTCCTGTGGTGATTTGATGAGCTAAGCCTCCTGCTTTGATAATGCGGTTTGCATCATTATTAGTTTCTAAATCCCCTTCAACCACGGCTATTTTTAAATCATCTTTTAAAGTTTTTATAGTTTCTTCTAAAAGTGTTGTTTTACCGCTTCCTGGAGAACTCATTAAATTAATACAAAGAGTATTATACTCATTAAAATGCTCTCTATTATGAGCTGCTTGATGATCATTTTTTGATAAAATTTTACTAATAACATTAATAGTTTTTTCATCTTTTAAAGCTGGATTTTCATGATGGTGATCATGATGATGTTCATGTCCATTAATAGAACAGCCACAATCTTTACACATAATCTTTCCTTTATATTTTTATTTTATTGTATATAAAAAAGTATTAAAAAAATATGAGTTTTATTAAGTTTTTAAAGATAAATAATGCACAAGTTGCCCAAGTGCAATAGAGCTATCATTACAAGGAAATTGTAAAGAAGTTTTATAAGTGAATTTTTTTCGATCTAAAATTTCAAGTAAGGTTTTATTTTGAAATACCCCGCCACACAAAAGTACTTCTTCTTTAAAATCTTTTGAATATTCTATAATTAAATTTGCAATGCCATTAAGTAAACCTGTGCTAATTTTAACCTTATCTTTATCTTCCAAAGCTTGCAAAAAGGCATTTTTAAAGCAAATTTCTTTTTCTTTTATGTCAAATTTGTAACTATAATCAAGATTTTTATCATAATATTTTTCCATCAAAAGCCCAATTTGCGCTTCATAATCAAGCTTTTGTATATCAAAAGCAAAAGTGCCAAAAGCATCGATAATCCTACCAAGAGAACTCGTATATAAAGAGCTTTGAGTGTGAATTTTTTTAAGATTGTTTAATTTTACTTGAGAAAATTTAGCTAAAAACTCGCTAGCTTTGCTTTCTAAATTAAAATCAAAAATCAAAGCTAAAGCTAAATTTGCGATATTTTTAATATCTGCATTAATTAGTTTGAAATTTTTAAAATGATTTAACCTTTCATAGCTTTTTAAACTCGCTCTAAAAATCTCCCCACCCCAAATTTTTCCATCATCTCCATAGCCTGTTCCATCAAAAACAAAGGCTAAAACATCATTTTTGTAAATTTTATGTTCGAATAAACAAGCGCACAAATGTGCATAGTGATGTTGCACGCGAAAATTTTTATAATCTTTAAATTCTTTTACATAGTTAAATTGTGGGTGTTTATCGCTTAAAATCTGATCAAAATTTAGTTTATAAGAGTTTTGAAAGAAAGTTAAAATTTTAAAAAATCTCTCTTGTATGTCTAAACTTTTCATATCGCCTATATAAGGAGAAATGAAAATTTGATTTTTAAAAAAACATGCAAATTCATTTTTTAGCTCACTTCCTAGAGCTAGAATATTTTCTTTTACATTAAAAATATCTGCTGTGTTAATATAAAGTGGGTTAAGACCTCTTGAAGTCCTTAAAAACATTACTTCTTTACCGATAACTTGAGCAATGCTATCATCGCTTGAATTGTGTATTGCTCTATCATAATCAAGATAAAAATCAAACACATCACTAAGTTGCTCTAAAAGTTTTGTTTCTTCATAAATAATGCTTTGTGAGCTTAGATTAGCACTTGTTGCAATGATAGGTTTTTTAAAATGCTCAAAAAGCATTAAATGTGTTCCCATATAAGCTAACATAATGCCTATTTTATTAGTATCTGGCGCTAAGCTTTTATGAATATTTTTGCTATTTAAAATAACTATGGGTTTTAAATTTGAAGTTAAAAGTTTTGATTCAGCTTTATTAGTAAAAGCTAATTCCTGAGCCATTTTAAGATCTTTTACCATAATAGCAAAAGGCTTTTTAGGGCGATTTTTACGTATTCTAAGTTCATTTATAGCATTTTCATTTGTGCTATCACAAATTAAATGAAATCCACCCATACCTTTAAAAGCTATGATTTTACCTTGTTCTAAAAGCTTTGCAAGCAAGATAAAAGCTTTTTCATCTTTGGCTAAAATATTTTGATTTTTATCTTTTAAAAAGATAGTAATTTTGCATTTTGGGCATGAGAGTGGTTGAGCATGAAAGCGACGATTAGTAGGATCTTCATACTCGCTTTGACAAAAAGAACACATTTTAAACTCATCCATAGTCGTATTAACTCTATCATATGGAAGTTTTTTTATAATAGAAAATCTTGGCCCACAATTTGTGCAAGTGATGAAAGGATATTTGAAACGTGGATTTTTCTCATCATAAAATTCATTATAGCAATCCTCACAAAGAGCAAAATCACTTAAAATCGGGCTAAATTTTTCACTATCTTGTGAAGTACTTATACTAAATTCATTATAAGTTTTTTGAAGTTTTTTATAAGAAAAATTAAAATCATCTATCCTAGCTAAAGGTGGTAAATTAGCAAAAAGTTTTTCTTTAAAAATTTCTAATTCATCATTGCTACACTCAAGGATTACAACAACACCTAAGCTATTATTATAAACTTCACCTTTTAAATTAAGCTCTTTGGCTATATTAAAAACAAAAGGACGAAAGCCAACGCCTTGTACTAGCCCTTTAATATGAATTTCATATCCAAAGTGGGACATCACTTAACTTAAAAAATGGTATGTGTTTAAATACATTTTTACTAAGACTTTTATGCTCAAACAAGCTCCCACTAAGCACGGCACAATCAACTTGCTCTTTAGCCTTTAAATCATCAAATAAATCTCTTAAAAAATACGCCAAACTCTCAACAACGCCTAAGGCTATGATTTGATTTTCTACTCCAGCAAGCTTAAAACTCATCACGCTTCTTAAGGTCTTAGTATAATCAAATTCCTTTTGCTCATTAAGCTTAAAGTCTATCCTAACACCTTTTGCCATTTTACTCTCATCTGCTAAGGCCAAAAGCGCTAATGCTGCTTTTTTCTCGTCTTCATCAAGCTCTAAAATCATCCCTACCATGCCAAAAAGATTAAAAAAATTATTAGCCATGTTAAGTTCTTTTCGCACTAGGGTAAATTCTTTTTCATAATTAGCTAATAATCTCTTAGCAACATCATCTTGACTTATAGTTTCATAAAACTCATCAAAGCTTTTTGGTAAATTTAGTTTTAAAAGATTGATTTCTTTATCAAGTAAGATAATATCATCATTTCTTTTACTAAGTTCTAAAAGCAAAGGCTTTTTGTCTTTAAAATCAGACAATATACAAGAAATTCTTGCGAAATTTTTATCCTCTTTTTGAAAAATCAAATTTTTAAATTCAGGTAAAATATAATCATAACCCCTACAAACTACTAGTTCATTTTCGATTAAAGCTACTTCAAAATCATCTTCAAAATGTTCTAGCTTTTTAAAATTTAAAAACTTAATTCCTTCTTTTTCAAGCTCAAAACACAAGGCAAACAAGAAAAGATTATCATATATTTTTATTTTAAAATACTCATGATTTAATTGATGATTTTGTCTAAAAATAGCATTAAATTTAAGTTTCATTAGAGGCTTTTCAACCCCTGCTAAGATTTTAAATTGCTCATTATTGCAGGAAAAAAACACATTGATATGCTTTGGATCGCTTGGCATTAAAAAATCATCTAATGCTTCATTAAAAATTTCAAAAGCATATACTCCTTTTGAGTTTTTAAAATATATTTTTTCTTTGTTTTTTAATTTTTCTAAGGCTTTTTTTAAATTATCGCAGAAATTTTCTTTAGTGATTTTTATAAAATCTTCTTCTATCTTAAACTCTTCTTCTACAAAAACACCCCATTCATTTTCTAAAAGCTCACCATTAGTATAAGCATTTGCATTAAGTCTTGTTAAAAAACTTCTTTTAGTGAAGTTTTTTTCTTTTTTTATAGGTGTAAAATCTTCTTCTATAACTTTTAAGTCAAATTTGTTTAAAAAAACACTGTGGCTGATATTTTCTAAATTAGAACAAAAGGCTTGAATTTCATCTTTTTCGCCTTTAACTTTAATGATGATTTTTTCATCTTTTTGCTCATAATTATACACATAATCTTTAGCATAATAAGCTAACAAATACTCAAAAATATCATTTTTAGATTTATAATCAAAAGTAATTTCTAAAAGCAAGTTTAAAACCTTAAAATTAAATTTTTAAAGCATAAATATAACAATTTTAATTCTAAGGAAAGCTTAAACAAGCTATCTAAAATATAGATAGCTTGTCATTTTAGTAGTTAAATTCAGAACCGATAGCGATTTTTTGAATTTCTTTTTTGTTTTCAAGTTTTAAAAGTGGAGCATTTTTATCCATACCTAAAACTTTTGCTTTTTTACCATCAAGTGACAATGCAACACCTTCAGGTAAAGCATAAACTACTACTTTAGGATTAACAATCAAAAACTCTTCAAGTCTTTCTTCACGGCTTTCACCATTATGTCCTACTGGTTTACCTGAGATAAAATGTGGGTTGATTTGATGAGGGAAGATATTGAAAGTATTAAATGATTTTGGTTCAACTATAGGCATATCATTAGTTGTCATCATAGTTGCACCTGCTACGTTTGAGCCTGCTGACCAGCCAACATAAGGCACACCCTCACTTACTCTTTTTGCAATGAGTTCTACTAGGTTATTATTATAAAGTTGATTTACAAGTTCAAAAGTATTTCCACCCCCTACAAAAATCGCATCAGCACTTTTAACAATATCAACAGCATTACCTCTATGTACGCTAATTATTTGAAGTCCTAAGCTTTCTAAAGCTTTAGCAACTTGTGCTTCATATTGTTCATAAGTTTTTCTAACACCTGCATAAGGTATGAATGCTACTTTTTTACCTTTTAAGTTATTTTTTTCAACAAATTCTTTAAGCCAAGGTAAAGCATGGTTTAAATACCCAGTGTCTTTATAGCCCGAACTTGAAAGCAATAAAGCTTTTTGCTTATCTTTTGGGAAATTAACCACATCATTAGCATTTAAAGCTACCCCACTAAAAAGCATAGCAGCTAAACCAAGAGCACCTACTTTTAACAAATTTCTTCTTTTCATTGTTTTTCCTTTAAAAGATATTTAAAAACAGTTTATTTTAATAAATAATTTTTTAAAATAAAATAAATTTTTGTTAAAAAATAAGACTTTTTAGAAAAACTTCTCTTGCCTTATAATCAGGCATAAATTTATATAAAAAATCATAAAATTCTTTTTGATGATGTGGGTAGATTAAATGTGTAAGTTCATGTAAAATCACATATTCTATGGCTTTTATAGGTTTTTGCATGAGTTTTAAATTTAAGTTTATGTATGCTTTTTGATGATTGCAAGAACCCCATCTTGAGATCATTTCTTTAATGCAAATTCTTTGCACCTTTCTCTTGCAGACAAATTGCCATTTTTTTATAAAATACTCAAAAATCACCCTAGCACTATGCCTTAAAAAAAGATCTAAGGCTTTTTGATTTTTTGCAAAGATTTTACCTTTTTTAATAAATACTTTTTTATAATTTTCATCAAAGACTAACTTGTATTTTCTACCTAAAAAATAAAGCTCATCACTTGCTATAACTACCCTTTTTAAAGAAAGTTCTTTTTCTTTAGCTCTAATCCAACTTTCATTTTTTTCTAAAAATCTTAAAACATCTCTTTGCTCATAATATAGAGGTATGCTAAGCTTGAAATTTAAATCTCTATCTATCCTAAGTCTTAGATATTTAAGTTTTTTCTTTTCAAAAGCAAAACAAAATTCTTTAAATTCTAAAATTCCTTTTATACTAGAGCTTTGCCTTGCCATTTTTTACTTTTCCATCTATATGAATTTACAATACCACGTAAAAACTCATCCGCGCAAAAACCTATCCAAACTCCTAAAATTCCAAGCCCAACATAAAAACAAAGCACATAACCAACCGGTAAAGAAACCCCAAGCATAAACACCACTCCACTTAAAAACGGAAATCTCGCATCACCACTTGCTCTTAGTGAATTTACCATGATTATATTAAAAGTTCTTGAGATTTCTAAGAAAATAGAAAGAGTAAAAAGTGGTATCATAAGCTCTTTTAAACTTTCCTCAAGTTTTACCACACCCATAGTAAAATCTTGCAAAACATAATTAAGTAAAGCTACAAAAGCACTTGCTACCACGCTAAAATACAAAGCTATCCAAGTATGTTTATAAGCTACATTTAGGTATTTTGCGCCAACTAATTTACCTATGATAATCTCATTTGCCACACTTATAGCTTGCCCTACTAACATGATAAGTAAAGAAATTTGAAAATAAATCGTTTGAACACTTAAGTTTTCTTTACCTAAACTTGCTACAAAAGCAAAAGCTATGGTGTATTGTATAAACCATATTAAATTTTCACCAGCAGCAAACCCACCGATATTTAAAATCTTTTTAAGTACAGTTTTTTCAAGGCTTACCATCTCTTTAATTTTAAGATAAATTTTAAGTTTAAAACTAAGTATTGCCACTAGCATACCAAAAGCTACTAAACGTCCTAATATATTGCTAAGCCCTACTCCAAAAAGCTCTAATTTGGTAAAATGTAACACATAAAAATTTCCTATAAATATCACAACATTCATCAATAAGGTTGTAAACATAACCCAATAAGCCATATTATACACCCTAATAATAGCGGCCAAAACTATACCCATAGCATCAAAAAACAAACAAATTCCAAGCATATGTAAGTAAATTTCACTGTCTTTTAAAAGTTCATTTGGAATTTGTAAAAGGTAAAGTAAAAACTCTCCATGCCATAAAATCAAACTTCCGCACACAAGTCCGATTAAGCCATTTAAAAATAAACTTTGATGGATTACTTTTCTAGCTAAAGTATAATTTTTAGCTCCTAAAGCTTGAGCAATTACCACACTACAACCCACACTTAAAAAGCTAAAAATAATGATAAATAAATCTGCTACTTGGTTACCTGCACCCATAGCCCCAACTAAAAAATTAGAATACTGCGAAACCATAACGGTGTTGATAATCAATGAAAAATATCTTAAAAACATTTCAAGTAGTATAGGCATACTAAGATGCTTGAGTGAAAGTTGTTTGCTTGCCATGTTAATCTCTCAAAAAGCCATATTCATAAATTTTTGGCTCGATTTTTTTAGCTAAAACATCTAAAGCTAAATTCAAATCACTAAGTAAAATTTTATAATGCTCATCTTTTGCTTTGCTAGGCATATTCATCTTTCCTTTTTCATCTCTACCTTGAAAAAATTCTTTTATATCATACAAAGAAGCATTTACTAAATATCCCGCCTTTTCTTTATGTGTGTGATAATACTTAAAAAGTTCTTTACCTGCTTTTAAAAGCTCTTTTGCTTCATTAGAAAATTCCACCTTATCTAATGTATCATCAAATAAAACATCTTCATTTTTTATCTTGCCATTTATAAATTTATACATAAAATCACTCTTAAATGCTTCTTGAGTAATGCCTAATTCTTTCTCGCTAAAAGGTATGAAGTGATTTACACCTTCTTTTGCACTTATGCGATTTTGCCCATAAAAAAGCATAAAAGCTAAGCAATCACTTTGAAATTCTTTATCGTTTTGATATGCTTTGTTTGGGTATAAAAACTGATCCCTATCGTTTATCCAAGTAGCAGGTATAGCATGGCGTACTGAAAAATATATAGCTATATTAATTAAATTTATAGAAAATACCTGTAAATTAACATCTCCATTTCCAAATACCATTTCACTTGAACCTAAACAAATTCTATTATTATGTTGAAAATCATTAGCCTTTGCATTAAAAAATGCAATGATATTTTTATTATAATTTTTTACTTTACAAAATACATTTAACCACTCATTTATAAATAGAGTATTTTTATAAGAAAAAAAGAATTTCTTACCTAAAAAATTTCCATTTTCATTAAAAATATCGAGCCTTACCTTTTTAAGCTCATCTTTTTGACTCATATCCCATATCAAAAATCCTATAGGAAAATTTCCTTTTACATTATCGAAAGTATAAGCAGGACTTGCAAAACCTTTTAAAAATTTAGCCTTAAAAGTTTCTCTAAATTTTATAAAATTTGTAGAATTTATATACTTTAATTTAGAAAAACAAGCCAGTATAGCTCCATCAATCTCGCAATAAATTCTTATAAAAAACTGAGCAAAAAGCTCTCTACTAGATTTTCCAAGAATATCTTTATATTTATCATATATACGAGAATATTGCACACCTATTTTATTAGTTCCGTTATTTGACAAACCCACTTCTGCATAAGGTGGGTTTATAAAGATGATGAGTTTTTTGCGTTTGTTTTCATCTTTTAAAATTTCTTGTAAATTTGAAGGTAGTTTTGATTTATAAATAACATTGCCTTTATCATCTACTTTATCAAAAAATTCATCATTTAAAAAGTCAAATTGAAAAACATGATTTTCAAATAAATTTGCACCATTTTTTATACGCTCATGTATCACATCAACATCTGCTTTATCTATGGTAGAGCAAAAAATATTTTTTGCATTTGTGAAATTTGCTAGCAAATTTCCTGTCCCACCAGCACAGTCCCATATATAGTATTTCTCTTCATAGTCTTTGCCTAAAGCCTTTGATAAATACTCACAAGCCTTATCCACCCAAATTCTTGGAGTAAAAAACGCTCCCTTTCTTTCTCTAATGTCTTGATCTACAAGCAAATCCCTACGCTCTATCATATAATCCCAAAATTCCTCTAAAGGCGGACGCTCATAAATAGCCCAAAAATCTTTATGTGCTTTTTGATTGTCTTTAAAGCCCGTTTTTTCTGTAGCGATAGAGCCTAGATCTGTCTTTTTGGCATTAAATTCATAATGATCTTTATTTAAAATAGCAAAAAGCTTTTCTACTATGGTTTGATTTTCGTTTGAGAGTAAATCAGCTAGGTAAAAGTCCGCATCGATAATGCCGTTTTTCTTTGCTAAATCCCAATCTATACTTATGCTTTCTTTTACGCTTTTGCTCCATTTGTGATATATGCTTACAAAGTTGTTTTTGTCAATTTTAAATTTACTTATGTTTTCGTTTGTTAAATTTTCTTTTATGAAATTTTTTAATTCTTCATCATTTTTCTCATAGTAAAAAATCAAAGCTTCGTTTAAAATTTCATCTAATTCTTTTAAAAGTTTTAAAAACTGCTCGCTTGTATGATCACTTGGCGTTACACTCCAATCTATGTCGTTTTTATAAAAAACTTCTTGAATTTTAGAAAAAGATAAAAATGCAATTTTTTCAGCATCAAATGCACCTATTAAAGCAGGTGTTTGCTCGGCGTGAAATTTATGCTTTCCTATGGTTAAAATAAGCTGAATGAATGATTTTTTAATATCACTTATGCCTTGCTTAGCTTCAGCCCAAAATAAATTAATCTCGCCTAAGTCTTTATGCTTTTGCGTGATGATAAAATCTATCTTAGAACCAACTATAGAAAATTTTGAAAAATACGCTTCACGCACTTTGTTTTTTAAAGTTTCTTCATCTACTTTTAACCATTCTTGCATTTTTAACCTTTGATAATAAATAAACTTACAATTTTAAACAAAAGAATATTATTTTTCAATTATTTTTGAATTAATGATTTATAATGACTTAACTTGTCTTTATAAAAATCAACTATTTCTTTTTGATCATGACTAGGATTTTTAAAAGTTTCTTCAATCATGGTTTTTAGCTCCTTATAATTAGCACAAAGCCATAAATTCTGATTTATATATTTTTGATTATTTTCATCTTTTTCTATAAAAATTTCTAAAATCAAGAAAAATATTTTTGAATTTTGTGCAAAAATTTTAAAAGTGTTTTTTAAGTAATGAAAATTATTTATTTTAAGGGCGTAAATATGTGCTTTTATTTTCTCTTTTACTTTTTCATTGTCTTCTTGAAGTAACTTTTCTAATAATATTTTTAATTCTTTTTCACAAAAATACTCTTTTTGTTTCATAGAAAAATTGTAACTATATATAAATAGCATTCTTGCATCTAGTGGATATTTTACATTAAGTAATTCTTTGGTATTTATATTTTCTTTACCTGCAAATTTTGAAAAAAACTCAAAGAAACTTTTGCATTTTTCAAAGTAAAAAAACTGAGCTTCTCCATAAATTTCATCAAAAATACTCCAAAGATAATAAATAAATTCACTGCTTTTAAAGTCTTTAGCATAAACACTCATTTTAAAAGCTAATTGTTTAAATCTTTCAAGTTCTTTTAAATCATACTCATTAAAAATATCATCATACCCTTGGTGTGAATTTGCCTTTAAAATTTTATCTATTGTTTCTTTTCTGATAACATTTTCTGCAAAATTTAACACAAAATAATCTTGAAAATATTCTAAAGAAGCTATTCTGTGTTTATGCTTATATTTTCTTCTATCTTTTAAATCAGAAAAATCTCTATTATGCAAATCATATATTTTAGGAAAAATAGAAATCAACAATTTTTTGATCACTTTTTTATTTAGTTTATTTAAACTTTCTATTTGTTTGTCAATCATATTAGTATATATTGATTCTTGCTCTTCTCTATCAATCTCATAACTAGCTAAAGCAGTTCCAGCAAAAATTTCAAAATGATTATAAATAAACTCATAAAATTTTGGCTCAAAAACTTTAAACAAAGTAATCACAGCAAAATCATACAAATATAACTCTTGTTTTATAGCACTCATTTCAAATTTTAAAACATTTAAGTATCTATTAATATCTCTTATATTTTCAAAAGCACCTGCAAAATGATTTGTATTTAAGTTCTCTATAAATTCATTCTTATCGATTTTTTCATAAGTAAAGTTAAATTGTTCAATTTTTTGCATAAAAATCGCTGTTAAATCAGCTTTATTTAATTTAGGTAGCACTATAGGAACTTGCACTATTTTTTCTATATATCTTTCGCCTTTATCTTTTTGGATTTTATCTAAGGCTTTAGTGACTATTTCATTATCATAAGCAAGAATATACATAGTATTTTTAAAATCTGCTATAGATCTAACAAGTTGAAAAATTTCTCGTATATCCGTATCGGCTAATCTATCAAGATCATCTATAACTATAATGATTTTTGTGTCTATATTTGATAAAGCAGTGTTGATTTTATTTTTAATTTCATCTAAGCCTTTTTTCTCTGCATTCAATGATTTATTAAAATCACTGATAGCATTTGAAGTTTTAGACATTGCCACTGAAGTAACCGGATCTGCGATCACATAAGATGACATTTTAAACAATAATGCCAAGTCTTCTAAATTTTGGGATACTTCAGAAAAAAATTTAAATTTAAAATGAGAATATATTTTTTTTAAATTTCTACATTTAAATTCAGGAAATGGGACTTTACAAATTTCTTTAGAAAGCATTGTAAAAAAATCACTAATAAGTTGTTTTCTAGTGGAAATATTCCAAGGATTGAAATTTATTATAACGATTTTTTTATTTATACTTAAACTCTCTAAAACCATATTTATAAATGAAGTTTTCCCGCTACCCCAATCCCCTATAATACCTATAGAAACACTGTCTTTATCTTTATAATATTTTATAGTTCTTGCTAACGCCATGGCGATTTTTTTTCTACCAAATAAGTCTTCATTTTTACTTATGATAGCTTTATCAACTTTAAAAGTATTTATTTGCATTTTTTACTCTTTATTTTTTAGCGTAATTATACATAAAATATAAATTTAGTATAAATTAAACTTTAAAATATATCATTATAAAATCATTATTAAAAAAGGAGAAACAATGCTTTCAAAAGAAGTAGTGGCTTTATTAAATGAGCAAATTAATAAAGAAATGTATGCAGCAAATTTGTATTTGAGTATGAGTTCATGGTGCTATGAACATAGTTTTGATGGTGCGGGTGCATTTTTGTTTGAGCATGCAAGAGAAGAAAGTGATCATGCAAGAAAACTCATCACTTATTTAAATGAAACTGATTCTAAAGTAGAATTAAAAGAAGTTAAAAAACCTGATAGTGATTTTAAATCATTACTTGATGTATTTGAAAAAACTTTCGAGCATGAGCAAAGCATTACTGCTTCTATTAATAATCTTGTAGATTTTATGCTTTCAAGTAAAGATTATTCAACTTTTAATTTCTTGCAATGGTATGTAAGCGAACAGCACGAAGAAGAAGCGCTTTTTAGAGGTATAGTAGATAAAATCAAACTCATAAGCGATAATGGCAATGGCTTATACATGGTAGATCAATACATCAAAAGCTTAATTAATAAATAATTTTTTAGCTTCCATTAAATTTGGAAGCTAAATATCTTTTAATTTAAAAGAATTCTTGCAAAATAAAAGTAAATTTGCTAAAATACTTTTTATTTAAAAGGATTTTTATGCAAATGAATGAAATTACTGATAAACTTAAATTTATACTCCAAAAAGAAGGCATAAAAAACGCCAAAGATTCTGATGTGGCTAAAATGCTAAATATTAATCCTGATACCTTTTATAGTATGAAATTTAGAAATTCCATACCTTATAAGCAAATACTTCATTTTTTAAATGAAAGAAATATCAATATCAATGCATTTTTTTATGAAGATTCTCTTGAGAGTAATACTCCATCACTTGATCTAAACTATAATGTTTTAAAATATTATGATGTTAATGCTTCTATGGGAGGTGGAGCTTTAAATGATAATGTGAGTTTTTCAGAAGTGATTATAGATGAAAAACTAAGTGATTTTTTTGGCTCAAAAGATTGTGATATCATCCCTTGTATAGGCGATAGTATGGAGCCTGAAATCAAAGATGATTCTTTGTGTTTAGTAGATAAAAGCAAAAGCTTTAAAGAAGGTGGTGTTTTTGCAGTAAATACTAGAGATGGTTTATTCATCAAACAAATTTTTAAAAGTAATAAAGGCGGGGTTTATCTGCACTCTTTTAATCTAAGTTATGCAGATGTACATTATCAAAATGGTGATTTTTTAATCGTGGGTAAGGTAGTGGGGACTATAAGTAGAATTTAGTATTTAGCAAATAACTTCTTTTTTCTATATGATAATTTTTATTATTTAAATTAACAAAAAATAAATATAAGTATATTTTTAAGTTAATTTTTATTAAAAAATAGTCACAATTATACTTTAATAGTTAATAGATAATAAATAAGAGTATTTTTATCTTTTAACAAAACACGCGAAAGGGAAGTTATGAAACACAAATTAGCTAAGTTTGCTACCTATGCCTGTTTAGCTTTAGGCATAAGTTTGAGCTCGCAAGCTTTTGCTTCTTCAGAGCCTAGAACCCTTGATGGTTACGTAGCTCAAGAAGATGCATTTTTTGACTATCTTTACAAACATCACCCTATTTTTAAATATGAAAAAGAAGGGCGTTTGGTAGGTAAATTCACTCATAGTGATAGAACAGAAAACTGGGTTTTAAATCAAAATGGGGCTAAATTTGCTGCTGAGCATGATTTAAAACAAGCTTCTATTACTTATCGCTTGCCTTATGAATCTTTTTTGGATTTTCCAAACAAATTTGTAGGCCCAAAAAAATGTGGTGAGTGTCATCCTGCTCAATATGCCTCTTGGGAGCGTTCTCGCCATGCAAAAACCGTGCGTTTCCCGCATGAAATGGAAGAAGTTGGCGGAGCTGAAGGTTTAAAAAAACCTATGTATAACTCTCAAGCTACTATTTTACCTGATGGAATTTATCCAAATGATGTTTATGCTCTCATTGGAACACCAAGAACAAAATATGGTTTTATAGATAGATGGCTTGTACGCGGAACTTACCATGTTGAAGATGGAAATTTGAGTGATTTAAGTGGTAAATTAACCGCCGGAGGTAATCAATTCTCAAGACTTTGGAGTGAGTTTTTAACCCCTGAAATGGCACAAAAAATAGCTGCTTTTGCACCTGGTTTTCCTACTAAAATGGAAGATTTTGGAGGAAATGGCTCTCAAGTATGGGGAACAAACTCTTATGCTGCAACTTATAAAGAAAAAGCAGTTTTCCAACCTGCTACTGCATATTGTGAAACCTGTCATACTTTTAAATTTGATTTTAAGAGTAAGGAAGAATTTTACAAAGCACTAGGTAATCCAAAAGAACTTCAAAAACATACCATCTCAAAAGGTATTACTTGCGAAGAATGCCACGGGGCTGGAGCACATCTTTATGGAGCAAGAGGTGCGGGTATGCCATCAAATTGTGAAAGATGTCATCAAAGATTTTCATATAATGAAGCTGATGCTAAAATCAATCCTAGAAAACCTTTCAATGCGTATTTTAAATCAAGTTGTCCTGCGTGTGGAACAGAAGGTGCTCAAATGTATTCTTCAGCACACTATGATAAGGGTATGAGATGTAATACTTGTCATGATCCACACGAAGTAACTTTTAATGATTGGAAAAGCGGTTATACTAAAACAAAACTTAAAAAAACTTGCAAAGATTGCCATGAAACCCAAGCTAGCTTTTTTAAAAAAGGTGGAATTCACGCAAAAGATAGCTGTACAGCTTGTCACATGCCAAATATGATGAGTTGTGAAAATTTTGGAGCAGTTCAAAACCCTGACAAAGGTGGTTTTGATAATGTTAGAGCCTCTCATATATGGAATATCAAAGTAGATAAAACCACAAAAACACTTAACCCACCAGAAGGCAAAGAAAGATCACCTAAAGTTGGTGGTTGGACTATAGCTAGAGATGATGAAGGTAGATTTTTCCTTGATTTAATGTGGAGTTGTGGTAGAACTAGTTTTAGTGATATTAATCTAATGGGTCCTGGTGCAAGTGGTTGTCATAGTCCTGTGCAATCAACCTTACCTGAAAAACTTCACTTTAGCAATCAAGAAATGATTTATGATAAGGTAATGGAGTGGCAAAACCCTGTTAAAGAAGGCTATGAAAAAATTAGAAAAGGTATAGCAAGTATTGATAAAACTTTTGCTGAAAAAACCAAACTTTCAGTAGAGCAAAAATCAAAAGTGCTAAGCCTAACAAATCAAGCTCAAGCCATAGCTGATAGACTAGAAAAAGATGGTTCTTGGGGTGTTCATGGGCCTGCTTATTCTAAGAAAATCATAGAAGAAGCTTTAATTTATATCCAAGAAGCACAAAATATCCTAAATGGTAAATAAATACAAAGGAAGAATGAAAAATTCTTCCTTAAAATAAGGAGCTAGTCTTGAAAAATTTAATTACTCGACTTTTTATTGTCCTTTTTACTCTTTTTATGCCATCAGGGTTTATTTTTGCTGAGGCTAATGGAGAAATAGGCTCAATAGAAGGTGTAAAAAGCATTAGCTTAGCACAAGCTCAAGAAATGCTAGATCAAAATAATACTTATTTTTTTGATGTCAACTCAGAGCAAGACAGACAAGCTAATGGCTATATACCTAATTCCATATCAACCTATGTGGAAAATTGGCAAAATTTACTACCTAATGATAAAAATGCAAATTTAGTATTTTATGGTTTAAATCGTTTTAGATTTGAAGCTTCTCAAGCTGCTGCAGTTGCTATAGAACTTGGCTATAAGAACTCTGTTGTAATGCTTGATGGTATTGAATCATGGATAACTTCAGGTAGAAAAGTTGAAAAAATAGACACAGTTAAATGGGAAAAAGCTAAAGAAATTATCGAGTTTAAAGACACTATCCACTCAAGATTTAAATTTAGCAATACCCCATCTTGTCGTGATTGTCATGCTCAAAAAGGTAAAGGCATTAGAGCTGATATTGCAGCAAGTAAAAACTTAATCAATCAAAAATGTGCAACTTGCCATGAAAAAGCAAGCAATGCTTTAGCAAAAAGCGCTCATGGAGTAGAAAAGTTCTTACCTGCTCAAGATATGCAAAAGAAAAAAGAAAAACCATCTTGTGCGACTTGTCACTCTATTCATGTTACCCCAAAACATTCAGGAATTTATTCACAAAAACAATTAGTCGATCAAAAATGCGCACAATGCCATAAACAAAAAAGCACGACTTTTCATATGACTTTCCATGGTAAAGGCATGTTTTTAAGCACTCCAGGTGAAACTCCAAGTGTTGCTACTTGTTCTGATTGTCATGGTAAACACAATATTTTAAAATCAAGTGAAAGAAGCTCAACTCTCTCGCCAATTAACCGTGTTCAAACTTGTAAATCATGCCATCCAAATGCAAATGAAAATTTCGTAAATTGGATGGCACATGCTGATCATAGCGATGGCGAAAAATATCCTGGATTGCATGGTGCTTATATATTCATGACTATTTTGGTAATTTCTGTATTTGTTTTCTTTGGAGCCCATACTATACTTTGGTGCTTGCGTTTAATTGCTATGCGTATAAAATATCCTAAAGAATGGAAAGAAGCAAGAAAAGCAGCACATGAAGATAAAGTAAGAGTAAGAAGATTTAGCACTTTCCATAGAATTCAGCATTTCTTTATGGCAGCTAGCTTTTTGGGTCTTGCATTCTCAGGCTTACCACAAAAATTCTATGATTCAGCGTGGGCCAAACCTATGATTGATTTAATGGGTGGAGATATCATTAACGCAGCAACCATACATCATATTTCAGCCATAGTAATGTTTGCAGTATTTTTCTCTCACATTGGAGAAATCATCATTGTAAATTGGAAACGCCGTGATGTAGCAAGGGATCCAATAACTGGTAAAATAAGCTTTATGAAAGTTTTAAAAGCTACTTTTGGGCCTGATTCTTTAATGCCAAATTGGCAAGATTTTAAAGATATGAAAGATCATTTTAAATGGTTCTTTGGTTTTGGGCCAAGACCACAATTTGACCGCTGGACTTATTGGGAAAAATTTGATTATCTAGCAGTATTTTGGGGTATGTTTATCATTGGTATTTCAGGGCTTATTTTATGGTTTCCTGCTTTCTTTGGTAAATTTTTACCAGGTGAAGCAATCAATCTAGCAACCCTACTTCACTCTGATGAAGCTTTACTTGCTACAGGATTTATTTTTGCAATTCACTTCTTTAATACACATTTTAGAGCAGATCGCTTCCCTATGGATATGGTGATTTTCTCAGGAAACGTTAGCGAAGAAGAGATTAAACAAGAAAGAAGCGTATGGTATAAACGCTTAAAAGAAAGTGGAAAATTAAGCACTTTATATGAAAATAAAAGTAACTTCAAAGCATATCAATGGCTAGCTAAACTTGCAGGATTTGCAATGCTAATCACTGGTTTGGTATTTTTATTTTTAATGCTTTATACTTTCTTTAACACTATCTTATAACCTTATTCGCTATAATAGCGAATAAGGACTTTTCCTAACTTTTTCAAGGATTTTAAATGTTTAAAATACTCACACTTAGTTTTTTAAGTATTTTTTTTACAGCTTGTTCTAATGAAGAAAAACTTGATTCTAATTTAATCTCAAGCGGTACACAATTTTCTAAAGAAAATTTGCAAAAAGCAAATGATTTAGATAAAAAATCTTATGAAGAAATAGCTCATTTATTTAAAGATAATACAAATATAAAAAGTGATGATAAAAATATTTTAATCATTTTCAGCGCAAATCATTGTCTTTATTGTGATAAATTAAAAGAAGAAATTAAAAATGATAAAAAAATACAAGAACTTATAAAAGAAAAATACAGCTCATATTATATAAATATAAGCTATAAAAAAATTCATACATTTTATAAAAACCATAAAAGTGACTTAAGCACAGCTGAACTTTCTAGTATTTATGATATAGTGGCCACCCCTACTATTGTAATTTTAAACAAAAACAGCCAAACTTTGCTAAATTATCCTGGTTTTATTAGCGCAAAAAGATTAAGCGCTACAATGGAGTTTTTAAACCAAAAAGAAAATCAAAATTTAGACGAAGCAACCATAGCACAAAAACTTATACATTTTTATAAAGAAAATAATATTTAAGGCTTAAAAATGCAGTATTTTTTTTCTTTTGCAATGAGTTTTTTGCTAATGAGTATATATGCTATAGCTTGTGCTGTGGCGACCTTTATAGAAAATGATTTTGGTATTAGCGCGGCTAAAGCTTTGATTTATAATAATGCTTGGTTTGATATGTTGCATTTATTACTAGGTTTAAATTTAATCGGAGTGATATTTTATAACAAGCTTTTTAAAAAGAAAAAATACTCTATCTTGCTTTTGCATTTATCTTTTATAGTGATTTTAATCGGTGCTGGACTTACTAGATATTTTGGCTTAGAAGGTGGAATGCATATAAGAGAAAATCAAAGCTCTAGCACCATAGTCACTAGGGAAGAATTTTTAAAAATTACTGATTTTGATACTAATGCTAGTTTTGAATTTCCTATTAGCTTTACCCCACTAACTCAAAAGCATTTTGAAAAAACTATTGACTTAAATGGCGAAAAATTAATCATAAGCTCCATCAAATACACTCCGCAAAAAGACTCTATCACACCTGCTAGCTTAAAATTAAATATTAATTATCAAAAAGCAAATACGCAAATAACCTTAAATCCAAATTTTACAAACAAACAAGCAGTGCATTTTAACTTACAGGGAAAAGATTTTACTATCAATTGGGGGCCTAAAGAAATCAAACTTCCTTTTGCATTACACTTAAAAGATTTTATACTAGAGCGTTATTTAGGCTCTATGAGTCCATCTTCTTATACTTCAAAAATTCAAATCATAGATGAGCAAAACAATATTGAGTTAGATTATGATATTTTTATGAATAATGTTCTTGATTATGGTGGATATAGATTTTTTCAAAGCTCTTATGATCAAGATGAGCAAGGCACTATACTTTCAGTCAATAAAGATCCTGGTAAAATCCCTACTTATATAGGTTATACTTTATTGATTTTAGGATTTTTATGGGTTTTATTTGACAAAAACTCAAGATTTCATCGTTTAAGCATTTATTTAAAAAAAGGTCAAAGTTTTGTATTGTTTATTTTACTTTTTGCAAATTTACAAACTCCGCTTTTTGCACAAGAAAATAAAAATGAAATTTTAAATTTAATCTCAAATTTGCAAAAAAATTCCTATGAACATTCTTTAAATTTTGCAAGATTACTTGTGCAAGATCATAATGGTAGAATCAAACCTTTAGATACTTTGGCAATGGAATTTGTTTATAAAATCACTCAAAAAGAAAAATTTTTAAATCTTCACTATGATCAAATTTTTCTAGCAATGATGATTTATCCTAAAGAATTTAGAAAAATCAAAATAATAGCTACAAAAACAAGCAAGCTAAGAGAATTAATAGGCGCAGATATAAATGAAAAATACATAGCATTTGATGATGTGTTTGATAATGGGGTATATAAACTTAGTAATTATGTTGAGGAAGCTAACCGCAAAAAGCCCTCACTAAGAACTAACTTCGATAAAGATTTGCTAGCCTTAGATGAAAAAATAAATCATGCATATTATATTTATAGTGGTCAAGCTTTAACTATTTTTCCTGATATTAATGAACAAAGTTTAAAGTGGTATTCTCCGGTGCAAATTTTACCTTTTGCAAAAGAAGATGTAGAGCGTTTACAAATGCTTTTAGTTAGCTATTTTTTACAAGTTCGCAATGGTGTTGAAAATAATCAATGGCAAGATGCAAATGAAATTTTGCAATCCTTAAAAGACTTTCAAAATCATTATGGAAGCAGTGTTTTACCACCAAAAGAAAGATTAGATCTTGAAATACTGCTTAATCATTATAATATCTTTGATAATCTAACTTTTGTTTATATTAGCTTTGCGTTAGTGTTTTTCTTTTTAAGTTTTTATACTATATTAAAAAATATTTCTTTATCTGCCTTTGTGTATAAATTTTTTTACATCATTTTAAGCATGTGTGTAATCATACATGCGCTAGCTTTAATCATTCGTTGGTATGTAGGTGGGCATGCTCCTTGGAGCAATGCTTATGAAAGTATGATTTACATAGCTTTTGCTTGTGCGATAAGCGCTGTGATATTTTTTAAAAAATCACTCTTAGCTTTATGTAGTGCGAGTTTTTTAGCAGGCATTTCACTTTTTGTGGCTCATCTTGGCTTTATGGATCCTCAAATTGGGAATTTAGTACCTGTTTTAAAATCATATTGGCTTAATATTCATGTTTCAATTATAACAGCAAGCTATGGATTTTTAGCACTTTGTTTTATTATAGGGATTTTAAGTTTAATTCTTTTTACCTTAAGATGTAAAAATAAAAACATAGATTTAAACATCATTAAATTACACTGTGTTAATGAAATGTCTATGATAATAGGGCTTGCAATGCTCACGATAGGAAATTTTTTAGGTGGAGTTTGGGCTAATGAAAGCTGGGGAAGATATTGGGGTTGGGATCCAAAAGAAACTTGGGCTTTGATTTCTATTGTAGTTTATACCATGGTATTACACTTAAGATTTATTTTCAAAACTTATTTTATTTTTGTTTTTGCAAGTGCTAGTGTTTTAGCCTTTTATAGTATATTAATGACTTATTTTGGAGTAAATTTTTACCTTTCTGGGCTTCATTCTTATGCAAATGGCGATGCTTTTCCTATACCAACTTTTGTGTATATTTTGATTGTGCTTAATTTTGTTTTAATTGTAAGTGCAGGAAGGAAACGAGATTTAAATACGCCTAGTTTTTAAACTAGGCTTTGCTTTTTTCAATTTCTTGAAGCGCTAGGATAAGATCTTTTAAATTTTCATATGGAATATGAACTTTCCAATCTATTCCATTTTCCTTTTTTAAAGCCACACCTATACTTAAGACATCATTACTTCCTATACCATAAGGATTAGAAAGATTACAAAGGCTTATTTCTCCACTTTTACTACCATGTAATTCTATAGTTTTAAATATTTTTTTACTCATGTTTATCCCTAAAAGCTGTGATAATTTTTGCTTGAAATTTTAGCCAATCTTTTTGAAGCATGATAGGAAAACCACCATAAACCCTAGCACCTTCTAAATTTTTAGTGACCCCGCCTCTTGCGGCTATGGTAGCAAAATCCCCTATTTCTAAATGCCCACTTGTAGCACTTTGCCCACCCATAGTAACATTTTTACCTAAAATACTTGAGCCTGAAATTCCACTTTGAGCTACTATAAGACAATTCTCCCTTATTTCACAATTATGCCCTACCTGAACAAGATTATCAATCTTTGTACCTTGCTTTATGATAGTGCTTTCAAAAACTGCTCTATCAATAGTCGTGCAAGCTCCAACTTCCACAAAATCTTCTAAAATAACATTCCCATTGTGATAAATCTTATAATGCTCGCCATTTTTTGTATGTGCATAACCAAAGCCATCGCTACCTATAACACAATTTGCTAGCAAATGGCATTTTTTACCTATTTTAGTGTCATTATAAATCACAACATTTGGATGGATTGTAGTATATTCACCTATACTTACATTATCGCCTATATAAGCACCTGCCATTATCACCACATGATCAGCTATTTGGACATTTTCGCCTATATAAACATTTGGCATAATCTTGGCGCTTTTAGCGATTTTAGAATTTTTCTTTTCACTAGAGATTAAAGGTTTTGCAAAAAGCTTACTTAAAAGCGCAAAAGACAAATGTGGATTATCAACAACTAATTTAACACAATCTTTTGAAACTAAATTTTCAAATTCTTTTGAGACTAATATAGCCCCAGCTCCACTACTTGCAATTTTTTTAGAGTTTTTTTCTCCATCACAATAACTAAGTTCAGTAAAACTTGCATTATTCAAAGAATTCAAAGCTGTAATTTCTATATCATCTCCACAATATTCTATACCTAAAAATTTAGCAATTTCACTAATTTTCATTTTACCTCCATTAAAATAGAACCACTTCTAACAACACTAATAGGATTATACTTTTTCATGGTTTTTAAAAAGTTATCGATATTTTTTGCATTATCACTTGCCATTACTATAATAAACTCATCATCACTATAAGTCACACTGCCATTATAAGCTTTTAATATAGCATCTAAGCCTGCAAAATTTTCATTTAAAGCAATCTTTACCAAGGCTGTTTCTTTTTCTATAAAATCACTAGAATCAATCACCTTATAAGTAGGTATGAGTTTATGAAGTTGTTTAATAATTTGCTCAAAAACTTTTTCATCACCTAAAGTAACGATATTTATCCTTGAGAATTCTTTATCATCAAGTGGTGCAACTGTAAGAGATTCTATATTATAACCGCGTCCTGAAAAAAGTCCAACAACGCGTGATAATACCCCATGCTCATTTAATACAATGACAGAAATTACTCTTCTTTTCATTTTTTATCCTTGTTTTTATAACTAGGTAAAATCATATTATAAATTGCTCCACCTGCAGGTACCATAGGCAATACATCTTCATAACGATCTATAGCTACATTTAAAACACAAGTTTTTTTAGATTCTAAGGCTACTTTAAAAGCTTTTTGAAATTCTTCTTTACTAAAGACATTATAACCCTCACAATGAAAACCTTTAGCAATAGTGACAAAATCAGGCTGGTTTGTTAAATCTGTATTAGAAAATCTTTCTTTATAAAACATACTTTGCCATTGTCTTACCATGCCTAAAAAAGAATTATTTAAAATGATATTAATCACTTTGATTCCATAAGCACTTGCTGTCATTAGCTCTTGTATATTCATTAAAAAAGAACCATCGCCTACAAAATTTACAACCACTTCTTCACCCACAGCTAATTTAGCTCCAAGCGCAGCCGGTAAAGAATACCCCATAGTTCCTTGCCCACCGCTTGTTGCAAGTTGTCTTGCGTAATTAAAAGGATAAAATTGCGCTACCCACATTTGATGTTGCCCTACATCAGTAATTATCCTTGCATCAGGAGCTAATCTAGCACATTCTTCTATAACCCATTGAGGTTTTAAAACTTCATCACTATCTTCATAGATTAAAGGATATAACTGTTGATATCTTTGTAAAGTTTTAAACCATTCTTGGTATTTTGTATTATCAAAACTTTCTTTTTTTAATTCTTCTAAGGTATCTAAAATAACACTTTTAATATCCCCAACTATAGGAAAATGCGCTTCGATGATTTTAGAAATAGAGCTTGGATCTATATCAATATGAACGATTTTTGCACCCTTGGCAAACTCACTTGTTTTACCAGTAATCCTATCATCAAACCTAGCACCCACAGCAATGAGCAAATCACACTCACTTAAAGCGATATTTGCACAATAACTCCCATGCATGCCTGCCATTTTTAAATTAAGCTCATCATCGCTTCTTAGAGTCCCTAGAGCCATCAAGGTTTCAACTGCAGGAATTTGACAAAAATGAATTAATTCCCTCAACTCATCACTAGCATTAGAAGCTATACAACCTCCACCTAGGTAAAATAAAGGTTTTTGAGCATTTTTAATCAAACTTACCAATTTTTTAATTTGCTTAATATTTCCTTTATAGGTTGGCTTGTAAGTTTTCATAGAAATTTCTTTAGGATAATGCCATTTACCTATAGCAGCAGTAACATCTTTAGGTATATCAATATGCACAGGCCCTTTTCTACCTGTTGTAGCAATATAAAAAGCTTCTTTTAAAATTTTAGGTAATTCTTCAATATTTTTTACCAAATAATTATGCTTTACACAAGGTCTTGAAATACCTATAGCATCGATTTCTTGAAAAGCATCTGTTCCTATTAAAGAATTTGCAACTTGAGCTGAAATTAAAACCAAAGGTATAGAATCACTATAAGCAGTAGCTAAACCTGTAACTGTATTGGTAAAACCAGGTCCACTTGTAACTACTGCCACACCAACCTCACCACTCATTCTAGCATAAGCATCAGCACTATGTAAGGCTGCTTGCTCGTGTCTAACTAGAATGTGTTTAAAATGAGTTTGCTTATAAATTTCATCATATATATTTAAAGCCGCACCACCAGGATAACCAAAAACTACTTTAACATTTTCTTCTTTTAATGCTTCACAAATCATTTGCGAGCCATTTAGCTCTTTCATTATTTTACCCTTTTGCTTAAAATGGAAAATATTATAACGATAATTTAATAAATATTATTTTATAAGGAGAGTTTCTTGAAAAATCAAGAAACTACTTGTGCTTTTTTAGCGTATTCTATACCTAAATCAAAAGCTTTTGCATTTGCTTCTTTAGTTTTTGCAGGTACCATATCAAGCATAGTTTGTTTTAATGCATCAATATCAATACATTTACTCATATAAGCAGCTATAGCTAGAGCAACAACTGATTGAGTAGCTACATTACCTACTTCTTCTTTAGCTATAGTAATAATAGGAATTTCAAAAATTTTCCATCTAGCATAATCTTCTTTACTTGGATGAACTAAATTTGGCTCTACAACTATAACACCGCCATCACAAACACCATCTTTAAAACTATGATAACCCTTATCAGCAGTTGAAAGCATAAAACTAACTTCACCTTCTACTGCATAAGGAAAAAAGATTTCATTTTCATCAATGATAATATCAACCTTAGTTGGCCCACCTCTAACTTGAGAAGTATAAGTAGAAGCTTTAAAAGCATTACGTCCTTCTTTAATGGCAGCTTTAGCTAAAATTTCACCTGCAGTGATAACCCCTTGTCCACCTTCGCCGCAAAATCTTAATTGATATTTCATTTTAATGCTCCTAAATCAACCATTCTTTTTTCTTTTAAAGCTCTTCTAACTTCTTCATAAGCTTCACAATACTCTGCCTTGCTTTCATCTTGGTGTAAAATTCCTGTAGGAAATTTATCTGCTCTTTGTTCATAGTCTAATTGTTCAAATTTAGACTTTTCAACACAACGATTTTTAATCCAATCAAGCATGCTTACAGCTTCACCCATTTTATTTTTTCTACCAAGATTAATATGGCAGTTTGAAAATACATCTACAAAACTATAACCTTTATGTGATAAAGCTTTAAAAATGATATTTTCAAGTTTATTTGCCTCAATAACATTTGTTCTTGCTACAAAAGAAGCTCCTGCAGCTTTAGTAAGCTCACAAGCATCAAAATTTGGGTCTATATTACCTGCTTGAGCAGTAACAGTATAAAAGCCTTGTGGGGTAGTTGGTGAAGTCTGTGAATTTGTAAGACCATAAATAAAATTATTAATTAAAATATGAGTTAAATCTATATTTCTTCTACATCCATGAATAGTATGATTTCCACCAATTGCTAAAGTATCGCCATCCCCACTTACTACGATTACATGTTTTTTAGGATTTGCTAGTTTAATCCCTGTTGCATAAGCAATAGCTCTACCATGGGTAGTATGTACTGTATTACAATTTACATAAGAACTCATTCTACCACTACAACCTATACCAGAAACTAAGCAAACATCATCCATATTCCAGCCAAGTTTTTGAATAGCCCTAATAATAGCTTTTAAAACAACGCCATCTCCACAACCCCAGCACCATTGTGTTGGAAGCTTATCTACTCTTAAATATTCATCGTAATTAAAAGCCATTTTACATATTCTCCTTTACTTTAGCAATAATTTCACTTGGGGTTATAGGGCGACCATTTGCACGGTGCAAGCTAATAAAATCATCTCTTTTACTCACTCTTTGAATTTCTTCTAAATATTGCCCCATATTAAGCTCACTTACCATAACTTTTTCAAATTTAGACACTACTTGAGCTATTTTTTTCTCAGCTACTGGATAAAGGGTAATAGGTCTAAAAAGCCCTACTTTTAAACCCTCTTCTCTAAGTCTTAAGATAGCTTCTTTAGCAGATCTTGCAACGCTTCCATAAGCAATGATTAAAAACTGTGCATCATCACACATAAACTCTTCATAAGTGCAAATTTCATCGGTATTATTTTTAATCTTACCAAATAATCTTTTCATATTTTTATCTACTATCGCTCCATCTTCAGTTGGAAAACCTATATCTCCATGATGAAGTCCTGTGATATGATAACGATAACCTTCAAAGAAAGGATTTAGTGTAGCAGCTTCATTTTCCCCTGCTGCATAAGGTTTATAATCTTTTTTATCGCCCGTAAATTTTTTACGGTTGATAATTTCTAATTCTTCTAAATCAGGTAATTTTGCCTTACCATTCATATGTCCTATAGTTTCATCTAAAAGCAAAAATACCGGAGTCATATATTTTTCAGCTAGATTAAAAGCTCTAATAGTTTCAGTATAAGCTTCTTCTAATGAAGCAGGAGCTAAAGCTATACTTGCATAATCTCCATGTGTTGGAGCTTTTGCTTGAAATAAATCTCCTTGTGCAACCCTTGTTGGAAGACCAGTTGATGGACCACCTCTCATAACATTTACAATTACTAGTGGAATTTCAGCTATAAAACCCAAACCAATTTGCTCAGCTTTTAAAGAAATTCCCGGTCCACTACTTGCTGTCATGGATTTTACTCCACTCATAGAAGCGCCCAAAGCCACACTAATACCTGAAATTTCATCTTCCATTTGTATAAAAGTACCATCATTTTTTGGTAACATATGGCTTAATTCATGTGCTATTTCAGAACTTGGAGTAATTGGATAACCACCAAAAAATTTACAGCCACAATCAATCGCAGCTTTGGCTACTAAAACATTACCTGTTGATATCACTTCTCTCATTATTTTTCCTATGCATTTAGTTTTTTATATTTATTTTCTTTAACAGCTTGTGCTCTTTCTTTAGCTTCTGGTGTAAGCTTTGCAAATTTAAACTCATCTCTTTTGGCAACAAAAATCGCAAAATCAGGGCAGTGACTTTCACATTCACTACAGCCTATGCAAGAATCAGGATGAACCACTTCTATCATCTGTCCTAAAACTGCACTGATTTCATCTCTCATTGCTAAAACTCCAGCTGGGCAATAACTAACACAGATATTACAAGCTTTACATCTTGCTTCATCAACCCAAACTGGTGTATTTTCTGGGGTTATCATTAATATTCCTTTCAAAATTTTATTATTTTTAATGATTTTTTATTAAAAATTATTTTTAAAACAAACTTTTTATTATAGCGAATTTATAGCATGAATTAATATTATTTAAGATATAAAGTAAAACAAATAGATATTTATAACACAAAGTAACATTAGGAGTAAAAAACTCCTAAAAATTATTTATAATTATACTGAATAAAAGAATTTTCTAATGCATTTTGTTCTTGGTTATCTAATTTTAACTCTAAAGTTTCAAGCACTCCATCAAGACTAATTCTTGCCATAACCCCAAAAGCTTTTTCTCTTATGCCATATTCTCCATGCAAAATTACACATATTGGTAAAAATTCTCCACTTTTTAAAGCCTCTATCATTCTCACACAAGCACTTGCAGGAGCCAAATATGCTGAAGTTTTTAAGTGTTTTATAATTTTAGCACCACCTGTTTTAACTTCTTGTTCTATTTGCGTTAGATCTTGTTTATTTAAAACCTCATTTAATGCTTTGTTTTGAACTTTACTTTGAGATTTTACTAAAACCATGCTATCATTGTGAAAACCTATAAGCTTAGTATCTACACATGAAGTTTTTATATTTAGCTTTTTACCAACTTCATATTTAAATCTAGCATTGTCTAAAACACCTGCCATAGCAATGATTTTTTTTGATGAAAATAATTTACTTTCATAAAGAGCATTAAGTAAAAAATCTACAGGGTTACTTACTATGATAAACAAAGGATCGTTGTTAAATTTTTTAATATTTTTTGCACACTCAAGCATAATTTTAGCATTAATGGCAAAAAGCTCATCCCTACTTTGACCTTCTTTTCTAGCCACTCCCGCACTAAAAATAACCACTTGAGAATCTTTTGAGTACACATAATCATCTGTGCAAGTTATTTTAATATCAAAATTAAAAGCAGCTATACTCTGACTTAATTCTAATTCTCTAGCAAAAAGCAAATCTTTATTAATATCAATTAACACAAGTTCATCAACTAACTCTCTTAAAATCAAAGCATAAGCAGTACTTACACCAACATTTCCTGCACCTATAATAGTGATTTTCATTTTTTCTCCTTTTTGTATTTATTTCACTAAATTAGCCGGCAATTCAAAAATATTTTTAATTAAATGATAAGGAAGTTGCAAACTTTGTGCGATAAGTTGAGTTTTAAACTCAGGGCTTTCCACTGTTCCACTTAATTTAATTTGTGTGCTAATTTGCCTATCCTTACCTAATATAATTTGATTGATAATAGGAACTTTAGAAATAACAGAACTAGCTGATTTTAGCGTTCTAAGCTCTAACAAACCGTCCACTTGATTATTTCTTAAGTTGATTTTAACTTGACCTAGCACATCTGCACTATCACCATTAAAATTAAGTGCGTCTATTTCAAAAAGATCTTTTTTACGGTTAAAACTTATACCAGCATTTTCAACGCTAAAGCCTTTTTCGTTAAAGGTAGGTGCTTTAAATAAAATTAAACTAGGTATGGTATCAATAAAGCTTAAAAGTTGTTGATGAAATTTTAAATCTTTCAAATAGGTATCTTTAAATAAAAACTTACCTTTAAAAAAATCAGTGCTATTACCATCAACATAAAGATTAAACTCACCTTTTTCAAAAACATTTTGACGCATAAAGGTGTTTAGAAAATCATCATCCATTTTTAAAGCTCTAATTTGCATTTGATTTTCTTTAAGCAAAAAATCAAATTTAGATTCATTTCTATTTGCCCAAGCTTTTAAATAATCTTTTTTGATTTTAGCGTCAAATTGATCAAAATCTAAGGTTTTGTTAAAATCTTTCAAAATCAAATCTATATTTTTCCCACTAATATTGTAAGTTGAATTTTCAAGGGTATCTAAAGTATTTTCTGTATCTTGTTGTGAAATTAATAAATTAATATTATTTAAAGTGATATTTACATCATCATTGTCTTTTTGAGCAAAAACACTACCACTTGCACTAGTTAAATTAAAATCATCTCCTTTTATTTTTATACTAAAACTATCATATTCATAAGGGTTGTTATCTTTATAAAGTAAAAATGATTCAAAAGTAGTATTATTAATATCTACATTAAAATCTTGGAAATTTAAAGTGTTTAAAGATAATTCCCCATCATGCACTTTATTTTTTTGCATTAGTTTAGAATAATTTTTATATTTTGCAAGTTTTTCAACATAAACAGACATACCTTGATCAAAATTTAAAGTTGTAGTAAATTCTTTATTATATAAACTAATATTTTTGTCAAAATCAAGGCTTAAATCAAGAAATTTATTTTCCATTTTTAAGCTCTCTTGTGGTAATTCTAAGTTTGTTATAAAGGTTTTAAAATCACCTTTTTTTTGCTTTAAATCAACACTTGCATTAAAATCACCGTTAATCATACTACTTTGCACGCTTGCATTTTGTATATCTAGCTTATCTTTTTTTAAAGTAAGATTTGCTTGAGCTATCTTAAAATCACTTATATTTATATTTGAATTAATAATATTAAAACTACCATTATAAGTAATTTTCTCAGGATGATCAAAAGGAATTTTCAATGTTAAATCAGTCTTTGCAATACCATTATTTTGTAAAAATGGTAATTTTATATCATATAAAAGCAAAATTTTATTAACCCTATAATCAGCTCTAGCATTATTACTTTTAATACGTATATAAATTCCTGCTTTTTCATTTAGCATATTATCTATGTAAATTTGACTTTGAGTTAAATCATAATTGTTAAAACGTAATTCATCATAAATAAAATCAAGTCTTTGTTTGGCAAATTCAAGCCTTACAAAAGGACTTACAATAGGATCTATGCCTTTATCTAAAACTACTTTTAAATTATTTACATAGCCTTTGGCATTAATATCATTTAAATAATATCTATGTTTTCCAAAGTCTGCAAAACCGGTTAATTTTTCTATAAAATAAAAATCAGCCTTTACCTTACCACCCACCCAAAGAGCAAGATTAGAAGGCAAATGCACTCCATTTTCTACTAAAATATCAAAAATTTGCGAAATGTTATTTGAGCTGATATTTTCTAATTCATAAGCAATCTCTTCTCTTTTGAGTGAAAATTTAACATCGCTTTTTAAAAAATCACTATCGATTTTACCTTTAAAAGTATAAAATTTTGTCTTAGGATTGATAAGCAAGGAGCCGACTATACTAAGGTTATGATCTTTTAAAAGAAAATTATCAATATTAGCTTGTATATTTTTATCATTAATTTTTAAATTTACTTTTACTAAAAGATTTTTACTATTTACAAAAAATAGATTATTTTTATAAATTAACTCTACAGGATAGTTATTAACAAAAATTTCATCTATATTGATTTCTTGAAAAAACCAATAAATATATTTTACATCTTTGATAAGCTGTACAGCTTTACTTGCGCTAGTTTCATTTTGAGTATTTCGACTTTGAGAATTTACTACGACTTTTTTAGCATTTAAAATGAGTTTTTTATCTAATTTAATATATAATTTCTCCAAATTAATAGAAGAAAATTCTAATTTTTCTATATAAATTCCATTTTTGAGGTAAATAAACAAAGCAATGAAAAATATCATAGGTAATGCTAAAAATTTAAGAATTTTTTTAATATGTTGTGATTTGATTTTAATTTTTCTTTTATCCATTTTTTATTATCTACTTTTACCTATAAAAACAAACTCTGTAGTTTTTATACCACAAGGTTCTGTTAGCAAGATTATAACGCAATTAGATAAAAATAACTATAAAATGAGCAGTATTGATAAATATACTTTATATTTTTTAGGTCATCCACAATCTGGCTGGATAAATATAGGTACAAAAGAACTAAATAGAGCTGAATTTTTATATAAACTTACCGTCGCTAAGGCAGCACTTGAAACTATTACTTTAATTCCTGGAGAAACGACTGAAATTTTCTTTGAAGAATTAGCACCAAAGTTAAATTTAAATGCCAAAACCTTAATGCAGGAATTTTACAAACAAAGTCCTTTTAAAGAAGGTATGCTTTTTCCTGAAACTTATAAAATTCCAAAAGGTATTACAGAAGAACTTTTGGTAAAATATCTTTTGGCTTACTCTGTAAGTGAATTTAAAAAACTTTCTTATAAAATCTTTAGAGAATATAATGAAAAAAAATGGCATGAGTATATCATTATAGCTTCCATTATACAAAAAGAAGCAGCGAGTAATGAAGAAATGCCTATAGTTTCATCTGTAATTAGAAATCGTTTAAGAAAAGGCATGAAGCTTCAAATGGATGGAACATTAAATTATGGAAAATATTCTCATGAAAAAATCACTCCACAAAGAATAAGATCAGATAATAGTTCTTATAACACTTATAAATTTAATGGCATACCAAAAGAAGCTGTGTGTAATGTATCATTTGAAGCTATCAAGGCAGCTATTTTTCCTGCCAAAACAGAATATTTATACTTTGTAAGAGATAAAAAAACCAATAGGCATATTTTTACCTCTACTTTAAAAGATCATAATAAGGCAATAAGAAATTGATTATAAAATTTCTCTTTGCCCTTTTGCATCAGGTTCGCTTAAAACACCTGTTTGTGAAAGTTGTTCTATGATATTTGCTGCGCGGTTGTAGCCTATTTTTAAGCGTCTTTGCAAATAAGAAATACTAGTTTTTCTATCTTCTAAGATTACAGCCTTTGCTTCTTCATAAAGTTCATCTAAATCCCCATCATCAAATTCACTTCTTTTATAAGCTCCATCTTGGCTATCATCTTTTAAAAAGCTCTCATCATATTCTACTACTTGTTGAGCTTTTAAAAACTCTACTATATTTTCTATTTCATTTTCACTTGCAAAAGGCGCATGTAAACGCACTAAGCCACTCATACCAGGAGGGGTAAATAAACAATCCCCACGCCCTAACAAACTTTCAGCACCCATAGAATCTAAAATAACCTTAGAGTCTATCTTTTGCCCTACTTTATAAGAAATTCTACTTGGTAAATTTGCTTTTACAACCCCAGTAACAACATCTACTGAAGGGCGCTGTGTAGCTACGATTAAGTGGATTCCACTTGCTCTTGCCATTTGTGCTAAGCGACCTATATAAAACTCCACATCCTTACCCGCAGTCATCATTAAATCAGCCAACTCATCAATAATCACTACGATAAATGGTAAGATTTTACCACCTTGTTCTTTGATTTTTTCATTGTAATTTTCTATATTTTTAGTTTTTGCTTCAGCCATCAAGCGATACCTGCGTTCCATTTCAGCTACCATATTTGATAAAGCATTTACCGCCTTTTTAGGATCAGTAATTACCGGTGTAAGTAAATGTGGTATATCATTATAAATACTAAATTCAAGCATTTTAGGATCTATCATCATAAGTCTTAAAGTTTTTGGTGAATTTCTATAAAGCAAAGATAAAAGCATAGAGTTAATTCCCACACTTTTACCACTTCCTGTAGTTCCTGCTATTAAAAGATGAGGAAGCTTTTTAAGATCTGTGATGAAAGGATCACCTACTATATCTTTACCCAAAGCTATAGTTAAAGGTGAGCTAGAATTTTTAAATACCTCACTTTCTAAAATTTCTCTTAAGTAAATCGTATCAATTTTTTCATTTGGAACTTCAATTCCCACTACATCTTTACCTGGGATTGGAGCTTGAATTCTTATAGTTTGAGCTTTTAAAGCCATAGCTAAATCATCTTGTAATGATAAAATTTTACTTACTTTAACATCTGCTGCTGGACGAAATTCAAAAGTAGTTACAACAGGACCTGTATAGGTTCTAACTACATCACCACCTATTTTAAAACGTCTTAATTTTTCCAACAAATCATAAATTTTTCTATCGATTTCTTCTTCATTGATTTCACTTTTGCCTTCTTTTGGCATAGTTAAAAAATCTAAAGGTGGTAAAGAAAAATCTTTTGGTTTTTCAAAATTTCCAAAGTCAAGATCTTTTAATAAAGCTTTATTTTCACTCACTTCATTAGCGATAGAATGGTGTGTTTTGTTTTCTACTACTTCCACTATAGGCTCTTGAGTAATCTCAAATGGAACTTTTTCTTCTTTAACTTCATTTTGTGCTTCTTCTACTACAAAAGGACTTTCATAGTTTTTTTTACTTCTTAGCTCTTCTATACTAACAGGCTTATTAAAATCATCTTCACTAAAATCGAGTTCTTTTACTTCATTTTGTGGGATAAAATCCTCATCTTTAAAATCTTTTACCCCTAAAAAGCTAGTTTTGTTTTGAATTTTTTTAAACTCAGCTTCTTTTTGCGCTTCTATGGCGTTTAATTCTTCAATTTTTTTAAAATCCTCATTAAGCTCTTCTAAAATTTTTTCTTTTTGTAAAGCTTTATACTCTTCTAGCAACTTAGCTTTTTGCAGCATTTGCTCACGCTCTTTAAGCTCTTTGGCAAATAAAGAATTTTCTTCTATCACTTCTTCTTTGCTTTCATTTAAGTCCATATTGCGTCTTTTATAGCTTGGTTCATCTAAATTTTTACTTTTTAAAGTTTGAGTATAAATATCTTCACTTTTATTTTTGTATTTTGATAAATACTCTTCAGGGGTCATTTCATCTTCCTTTATATTTATTTGACTAGCTTTTTGAGCAAAACTTGCAATAGGCTCTGAAAGCTCATGAATATAGCTTGAACTTAACTTTTTATCCTCTTCGCTAATTACCACTTCTTCTAATTCTTGGTTTTTTAAATCTTCAAGATTGAATTTTTTACTTTCTTGGACCTCTTGTTTTGGCAACTCTTCTTTCTCAATGAGTTCTTCTTTTTTTTCTTTGATTAAAAGCTCTTGCTTAAGTTTTTCTTGCTCTTCTTTGGTTTCGTTTTCGTATTTATCACCACCAAAAAATCCAAAAATTTTATTTTTAATTAAAGTTTCAAGTTTTAAATAAAAATCAAAATCAAGCTCTATTTTAAATACTTCTTTGATAATTTGCGGAAAAGAAATACTAAAAGCAAAAGCTAAAAGCAAAATCACTAAGATTAAACTTCCTATTTTTCCAAAAAGTCCATCTAAAATCACAAACATAGCAGAAGCTATATAACCTTTATCTTGCAAAAACGCCGAAGCAAAAACAAGCGAAGCAAAAATACAAGCAAAAATAGCCACGCTAAATCTACGCTCAATAAGTTCAAAGTTATAATCATTTTTATATAAAAGATAATTAAACCAAAAAAAGACAAAAGGATAAAATTTAGTCAATGAGCCAAATAAAAAATAGCTAAGTTTTGCTAAAGAGTATCCTATAATACTTACTAAAGCTTGATCAGGTATCAAAGCACTTAAACAAAAATAAAAAATAAAAATATTAGAAATAACAAAAATAGCTTCTTTTTTTATAACACATCCTTTATAAAGAAAAAAGCTATTATATCAAAAAATTATAAGTAGTTTAATAAACTCATTTGAGAAATTTTAGAAGTAGCTGAAAGCATAGCTTGATAAGATACCATAGTTTGCATAAATTGCATATAAGTTTGTCCATAATCAGCATCAGTTACTCCGCTTTTTATAGAAGCAATATTAACATTTAAAAAAGTCATTCTTTTATTTGTTTCTTCTATATTATTAGTATAAGCTCCTATGGTTGTTTGCATTTTTCTAACATGATCTTGTAAATGATCTATTTTTTCTAAAGCTCCTTGCAATCCTGTATTTCTAGGGTCACTTCCTTCTGAATCAGCTCTCATATTACCTTTTAAAACAGCATCTATCATCTCATCTAAATCTTTAATTAAATCAATATTTGGCTCATCAATAGTTAAAGAATTATTTGCGCTAAATACAAAACCCGAACCATTTACAGAAGTGCCTGCAGGGGGAAAGCCACTATTTGAATTTGAATCTTTAATGGTAAGACCTATATTAGTATTAGTTGAAAACTTATCAGTAATACTTATACGACCTTTATAGTCCATACTTACATTAACAAAATCTTTAGAATCACTTATATTTTGTTGAATAGTTTGAAAATCACCATTATTGATTGTTCCGTTTGTATTTGGAGTAATTGTAGCAGTTGGAACCTTATCGCTTGCAAACATACCTATAATATCATTTAACTGACCATAAGTAATATCTTCAGGTCTTGTTTGCATACCCACTGAAGTTCCCGTTGCTTCATTATACTGAGAATGAGTAATAGGAAAACTTATGGTTTGAGTAGGATCGTTTGGATCAGGGTAACTTACAGTGGAATTTTCTAAATCAATAGTTACATTATATTTTTGACCACTTTTAGAAGTGATTTCCATTTGAAGTTGTTGACCATCCATACTTCCATCAGCATTTGCAACAACTTCACTTAACTTTGTGCTATCAGTAGCATATTCACTTGTACCTTTAATAACTTGAGAAACATTACCAAAAACAGTATTGCCATCTTTTTCAAAAGGTACATCAAAATCAGCTCCATTAGTTTTATTACCATTGATATTGCTTTTTATAAAATCTGTTTTATAGATATCAACAGTAAATTGCTTACCTCCCACTTCCACTGTTACTGGACTTTTAGTATTATTTAAATCTCCACCATGCGCTGCTTGCATAATACGCTCTGTAACCTGAGCCATTGTAATACCCTCAGCTTTAGCAGCTTCACTTAAATCTTTAATTTGCTCTGCATCTTGAAGCTGTGGTGTCATAGCAACAGCATGAAAATCTAAAGAACTACTTCCATCTTTTAAGCTCTTTATTTCTATTTGACCACTATCATTTAATGCAACTTTAACAACCTCATTCCCTTCTGTATTGCCATATAGTTTTCCAATATTTTCCAAAACATCTTCGATTTTTGCATCAGGATCTATATCTAAAGTAGCTTTAAAACTTGTCCCATCAGGTCTAACACCTTGAATATACATAGATGAATGCGGAAAAGGAAGTTTATCATCATAACTATCACCAAAATGCTCATCTGGCTTAAGTCCTCCATTTTGCACATAGTTCTGACCTATTAAATGTGAAAATTTAGACTCACCTGTTAAAAATTCTTTTTTATCCGGATAACGAGCATCGGTGAAAGAAACATTTGTTGAGATAATCTTATTGATATTCGAATCAGGTTTAAAAAATAAATCCCAACCAGGTATATTATAAGGAATTTGAGTACCAGCGCCACTTACTACAAAAATATTATCTTTATTACCAGTATAATTTCCATATTTATCAAAAGGCATATTAGCACTATTTGACCCTGCAAATAAATACTGTCCATTGATACTAGTATTTGCAATATTTATAATAGAATCTCTTACAAGTTTGAGTTCTTTTGCTATAGCCTCTCTTGATTCTTGAGAATTACCATCACTTGCGGCTTTTGTTAAAAGCGTTTTAAATTTTTCCAAAAGTTCGGTGATATTTTTTAAAGCCGTATCAGTATTTTTTGCCATTTCTTGTGCTGCTTGGGTTCCTTGAATAATCTGACCTATATTTGCCATCTCATATTCTAATCTTGAACCATTAATATAAACATTTGCATTTTCCCAAGAATGCTGAATAAGCTGACCTGTTTGTAATTGCAAATTATATTTATTCAACAAAGATTGCCCATCTGTATAGTTTTGTATGGAAGTATAGTAGTTATACTGATTACTAATTCTCATTGTTTTGCTCCGCAAATAAATTTTAAATATTACAAGCAAAAAAAGTTCCAAACTTTAAAGATATTTTCATTTGTTATATAAATATTTTATATTGTTTTAATTTTTTTTTAGTATAATTTTACATTCTATATTTTTAATCTAAAATCTTAAAAAAGCCCGAGTGGTGAAACTGGTAGACGCGCCAGACTCAAAATCTGGTAAGGGCAACCTTGTGTCGGTTCGAGTCCGACCTCGGGCACCATTTGTTTTTTACTCCCAAGTGTTTTTTTGGCAAATTATATTCAAAATATTAAAAAAG
>NZ_JAKMQZ010000004.1:0-138786 GCF_025771825.1 Campylobacter sp. IFREMER_LSEM_CL2101 | reverse complement strand
GCCACTTTCTTCTATGCTTTTTGGTAAAGGAAAAAACCCAAAATAAGCATACTTTACAATCCATCCTATAATCACACTATAAAAAGAAACAATCAAAATAGCGCCTATTAAAGAAAAGCCAACTATAGACCAAGCTCTTTTGTGTTTTGGTGCTAAAGTATAATAAGCATTTACAGGGTCTTTTTCACTAAGTTTTCCTATGCTAAGTTCGGCTAAAAATATCACAAAACCTACTCCCAAAGTCAAAAGTAAATACAAAAGCACAAAGGCTGAGCCTCCATTTTGTCCTACTAAAGTTGGAAATTTCCAAGCATTTCCAAGCCCAACAGCTGAGCCTGCTACTGCTAATACAAAACCTATTTTAGAAAATTTTTCATTCATAAAAATAACCTTAAATTTATAAAACTATAAAAAACTTTTAATGTAGCTAAAAAAAACTTTAATTTGTTTTAAAATAGATATATTAATTTAAATTTCAATAATTTTAAAGCTATATTGATATATAATTTCGCTTTTATAAATCACGAGTAGGGATACGCAAGCCGAAAGGATTTAAATTTTTATAAGGAAAAACTATGAAAAAAATCGTATTTTTAATGCTAGCTTTAAGCGGTTTTGCATTTGCAGCTGAAGGTTCTATGAATCAATGGTTAGCTTCTTTTTCTATCTTAGCAGCAGGTTTAGGACTTGGTGTTGCAGCTTTAGGTGGAGCTATCGGTATGGGTAACACTGCAGCAGCAACTATAGCAGGTACTGCTAGAAACCCTGGTCTTGGTGGTAAATTAATGACTACTATGTTTATTGCTTTAGCGATGATTGAAGCTCAAGTTATTTACGCACTTGTTATTGCTCTTATCGCTCTTTATGCTAATCCATTCCAAGCATTAGTAGCAGCTTAATTTAAAGCCCTATTAGGGCTTTATGCGGTTATGGTGGAATTGGTAGACACGCCATCTTGAGGGGGTGGTGCGCTCAGCGTGTGCGAGTTCAAATCTCGCTAACCGCACCATTTAAGGAAATTTAAAAAATGGCTTTTTATCTCTTAATTAGCGCGATAGCTTTTTTAATTCTTTTCTTTGCTATTAAAAAATATACATTAAAATTAGATGAGCAAGCTTTACTTGAGCCTATAAAAAATGATATTTATCCTGAGTTTTGTGATCTAATCAATGAAGAAATAAGAAATATCAAAAACAATCTTTTGCAAGATACCTTTACGCTTCAAAATGAAAATCATAAAGATGAATTTTTAGAAAATTTAAGTGATATGAATAGAAAACTTAATCATATTCAAACCATGAATTTAAGTAAAAAAAATAGTGCTTTATGGGAGGAAACTCTTTTTGAGTTTTTAAAAGAGCTTGAAAAACTTAACGAGCAATATCTAAATGATAGTGAAAAAATCAATGATTCAATAAGAACTTCTTTGCAAGAAAAATTTTCTAATTTAACAAAAAACTAATATAAACAAATTATTTATTTTAAAAAACACTATATAATTCCAAATTATTTTATAAAGGGGTTTTATGTTTATCAACAAGAAAAAAATTAATGAACAAATTACTCAATTAGAGCAATCTAATCAAGCCTTTCAAGATATACTTAATGCTATAAGTAAAACTATGGCAATGATAGAATTCCAAACAGACGGAACCATCATTAGCGCCAATGAAAATTTTCTAAAAACCATGAATTACTCCCTAGAAGAGATCAAAGGAAAGCACCATAGTATGTTTTGCTTACCTGAGGTAGTAAAATCACAGCGCTATGTTGATTTTTGGAGAGATTTAAAAAGTGGTAAATCAAGAAATGGTCTTTTTAGACGTATTGCAAAAGGCGGAAAAGACATCTATCTTGAAGCAAATTATCTCCCTATTTTAAACCAAAATAACGAAGTATATAAGGTTATTAAATTTGCTAATGATATCACTCAAAGACACTATGAAATGCTTGATCTAAAAAATACCATAGATGCAGCTAATCGTTCTATGGCTATTATTGAATTTAATCCTTATGGAGAGATTTTAAATGCTAATGAAAACTTTACTCAAACTATGGGTTATTCATTAAGTGAAATCAAAGGAAAACACCATAGTATGTTCTGTGAAGAAAAATTTAGAAATTCAAAAGAATATACAATTTTTTGGGAAGAACTAAGAAGTGGTAAATTTCAATCAGGAAAATTCATACGCTTTGGCAAAAATAACAAGCTAATCCATTTAGAAGCAAGTTATAATCCTATCAAAAATGATGATGGAGAAATTTACAAAGTTATTAAATTTGCAACAGATATTACCGAGCAAGTTGTAAGAGATGAGGAAAAATTAAAACTCATTAGCGAGCTAGCAGAACAAAATGATAATTTAACCCAAGAAGGTGATAGCGTTATAGAAAATACAGTTCAAAATATTCAAGGCATTGCTGATATGATGAATAATAGTAGTAATTTGGTTTCATCATTAAATGAGCAATCAGAAGAAATCAAAAATATTATCCAAACTATTAGCGATATAGCTGATCAAACTAATCTTTTAGCACTAAATGCAGCTATTGAAGCAGCGCGTGCAGGTGAGCATGGTAGAGGCTTTGCTGTAGTTGCTGATGAAGTTAGAAATCTAGCTGAAAGAACTGGACACTCAGTAAATGAAATTACTACTACCATTAATTCTATTAGAAATGTAACAGCTGAAGTAGTACAAAGTATAAAAGATGGTTTAAGTGGCGTAAATCAAAGTGTGGACTTAGCTAAAGAGGCTAGAGAGTGTATGGAAAAAATTAGAAATAGCTCAGCTCAAGTAGCACAAGCTATGCAAAATAAATAAAAGTTTTTAGCTTAAATGCTAAAAACTTTTCCTGTTATAAAGCTTTTCTCTACCTTACCTTGCAAGATATCATTTACATATAAACCTTCTCCACTAAAAGAAAGTTTTTCATCAAATACAACTAAATCAGCATCAAAGCCAATTTCTATTTTACCTTTGTTTAATCCTAAAAATTGCGCTTGATTATAACTTGTAAAATCACATAATTCTTTCCAAGTTAAGATACCTTCTTTTACTAAATATGTAAAACATAAACTCATATACATAGCTATAGCATTAACTCCAAAATCTGCTTCATCAAAAGCTAAATCTTTTTTAGTGCTAGGAGTATGCAAAGAGCTTAAGAAAGTAATTTTTTTATTCTGAAGTAATTTTTTAAGGCTTATTAATTCATCTTTTGCTCTTAAAGGAGGTAAGATTTTTGCTTGAGTGTTGAAATTTTCACATATACTTTCATCTTTAATTAAATGATGGATTGAAATTTCACTATATTGATCATGCAATAACTCAAATGATCTTGCAATTGCTAAAGAGCTAAAACAAGCTTTGTTTTTATAAAATTCCACTAGTTCTTTCATTTTTGCCACTTCACTAGTTTCAGCTATATCGCTAATTCCTATTAGTCCTAATTCAAAACTTATTTGTCCATCGTTCATCACTCCATGATCATCAAAACTCTCATCAAAACACTTTAAAAACACCGGAGTTGATTTCATATTAGCATATTGCATACATTGTCTTAAATAATTTGCACCCAAAGTACTTGAAAGCTCTAATCCTTTTGCGCCCATATCAATTAAGGTAGCAATATTTTTTAATTTTTCTGTTTTATCTAATACATTAATAGTAGGTAAAACATTAATATCTAAAGATTTTAATTTATCAAAATAAAGCGCATAGCCTTGAGTGTTAGCTTCTAAACTATCTTTTAAAACAATAGTCCCCACCCCACCTTTTAAGCATGCTTTTTCAAGATCGTATAATTTATCTATACTAAATTCATTATCAAGTAAACTAACATTTAAATCAATAAACGAAGGAAGTAAAGTCTTACCTTCTATATCAACAATATGCTCATCATCATTTAAATCATTAGCAATTTGAGTGATTTTTCCATCTTCTATTTTAAGATCAAGCTTTTGCTCACCATAAATTTTTGCATTTTTGATAATCATGATATTTCCTCCTTTGATGACATCAAATCTTTCAAAGATTCCCAAGCATTCTTACCCTCTAGCATTAAGACTACTTCATTAACAATAGGGGTATAAATTTGAAATTGTTTCGATAAAGAATGTATAGCATAAGCAGTTTGCACTCCTTCTGCTACCTCTCCAAGCTCCATTAAAATATCTTTTATATTTTTGCCACTAGCCAAACTTAAACCTACTCTATAATTTCTTGATAGATTACTAGAAGCTGTTAAAAATAAATCTCCAGCCCCACTAAGTCCTAAAAATGTTTCTTCTTTAGCGTTAAAAAACTGCCCAAAACGGTGCATTTCCACCAAGCCTCTTGAAACCAAAGAAGCTCTTGCATTATTACCTAAATTTAAACCATCGCAAACCCCGCTTGCAATTGCTAAAACATTCTTATATGCACCACAAATTTCAGCACCTTTAACATCAGAACTTGTATAGGTTTTAATATAATTTGGAAAAAAACTTGCAAATTGATTGCAAAGATCTTGATTTTTACCGCTAACAACCAAAGCACAAGGTTTTTTTTCTAAAACTTCACTTGCAAAAGAGGGACCACTTAAAAAACAAAGTCTATCGCTACTTATGAACTCACCAAAAACCTCATCCATAAATTTTAAACTCTTACAATCAATACCCTTAGAAGCTACAAGAATTTTTTGATTTAAATCTTTAAAATTATTTGCAAGCCACTCATGTATTCCTTGAGCATATAAAGCAAAAACTAAATATTCATATTCTAAAGCTTCTTTGGTGCTAACAAAATAAGAAAGATCTTTTTTGTGAAAAGAAGTTATTACGCATTCATTTTTAACACTCAATGCATCATATAAAGCGCTTCCCCATTTTCCTGCACCAACAACTGCTATTTTCATATTTAACCAAGTTTTGCTTTTAAAATTTCATTCACTTTAGCAGGATTAAATGCACCCTTGCCTGCTTTCATTGCCTGACCAACAAAGAAACCAAAAAGTTTATCTTTACCGCTTTTATATTCAGCTACTTTATCTTCGTTGTTTGCTAAAATTTCATCAATAATCTTTTCAATAGCACCATCATCACTAACCTGTTTTAAACCAAGTTTTTCAATAGCATCATCAATTTCAACTTCTGTATTTTCAAACACATAAGCTAAAATATCCTTACCTGCTTTAGCGCTAATAACACCTTCTTCTATACGTTTGATCAAAATAGCTAATTTTTCTTGTTTTATAGGTGAGTTTTCTATAGTTAACTCACCTTTTAAAAGTCCCATTAATTCTGTCGTAAGCCAAGTAACACAAAGTTTTGGGTTTAATTTTTGATCAATTAAATACTCAAAATACCTACAAAGCTCTAATGAAGATACAATCACTTCACTATCACTTTCTTTAATACCTAACTCACTAACAAATCTAGCTTTTTTCTCATCAGGAAGTTCTGGTATATCTTGACTTAGCATTTCATCATCTAAAATTACAGGTAAAAGATCAGGATCAGGGAAATATCTATATTCAGCAGAGTCTTCCTTACCTCTCATACTTCTAGTAACTAAATTAACTGTATCAAATAATCTTGTTTCTTGTACTACTTCTTGATCGTATTTTCCATCTTCCCAAGCTTCACTTTGGCGTTTTACTTCATACTCAATCGCCTTTTGGATAAAACGAAATGAATTTAAGTTTTTAATCTCTACTCTAGTATAAAGTTTATCATCACCTTTAGGACGAATACTAACATTAGCATCACATCTAAAACTACCTTCTTGCATATTTGCATCCGAAATATCTAAAAATCTTATAATAGAATGAAGCTTTTTCAAATAAGCCACTGCCTCATCAGAGCTTCTAAGTTCAGGCTCGCTAACGATTTCAAGCAAAGGTGTACCTGCTCTATTTAAATCTACTTTTGAAAAATTACTCTCATGTATATTTTTCCCCGCATCTTCTTCTAAATGAGCTCTAGTGATACCTATACGTTTATTTTCTCCATTTACATTGATAAACAACTCGCCATTTTCCACTATAGGAATGTCAAATTGCGAAATTTGATAAGCTTTTGGTAAATCAGGATAAAAATAATTTTTTCTATTAAAAATACTTTTTTTATTTATAGTTGCATTAACTGCTTTTCCAAATGCTATAGCTTTTTTCACTGCTTCTTGATTTAATACAGGTAAAGCACCTGGCAAAGCTAAACATGTTGGGCATACATTAGTATTTGATTTTTCTCCAAAAGAAGTTGCACATGAACAAAAGATTTTTGTTTTTGTATTTAATTGTGCATGAACTTCAAGTCCTATAACAACTTCAAACATTAAAATTTTCCTTAGAATTTTTTGTTTATTCTAGCGTTTTTTATTTCAAAAAGAGTTTAAAAAAGAATAAAAGAGGAAGATTAAAAAAGAAAAAGCAAAAAATATTTTTTGCTTTTTAAAAATTAATGATGTTCATCAACTACAGTTGCACCTGCTAAATAAACATAAGTTAAAATCATAAAAATAAAAGATTGTAAAAATGCCATAAAAGTTAAAAGCATATAAGCAGGTAGTGGTGCAACCCAAGGCACAAGAGCTAAAATAACTGCTAAGAATAAATCATCTCCCTTGATATTACCAAATAAACGGAAAGATAAAGAAATAACTCTTGAAAAATGAGAAACCACTTCTATAGGAAACATTAAAGGCGCTAGAATTTTCACAGGTCCCATGAAATGTGCAAAATACTTAAAAAATCCTTGAGTTCTAATACCTTCAAAATGATAATACACAAATACTATAATAGCCAAAGAAGCACTAAAATTTAAACTAGCACTTGGAGCTTCAAAACCAGGGATGATTCCTATAATATTACTAAAAAACACCATAAAACCTATAGTTGCAACTAAAGGCAAGTATTTTCTAGCAGCTTCATCGCTACCCATGGTATCTCTACCCATGCTTAAAATGCCTTCCATATAAGCTTCAGCTAAATTCTGACTACCTCTTGGAACAATTTGCATAGATCTTGTAGCAAGTTTTGCTAAAATCAAAGAAATCACAACCACTATACCCAAATGAAAAAAGTATGCAAAAGTGTGACTAGAATCTATAAAAGAACTAAATAAAAATAAATCTTTCATTAAAAATCCTTAGCAGAATAAATATTTCAAAGCTAATATTATAAAAAAAAATTGCTTATATTTTAATGAAAATTCATTTTATTAGCGCAAAAATATCCACCCAAAATCGCACCTGTAAAACCACCACCGGGAAATATAAAAGCATTAGCAAAATATAAATTTTCTATACTTTTACTTTTATAATGTAATCTATATTTAGCTCCTTCTTGATCTTGAGAAAATCCATAAATTGCGCCCTCATAAGCTCTAGTGTATCTTTGTATAGTTTTTGGCGTGGCTAATTCTTGATGGATCAAGTATGAGCTTAAATTTGGAAAAATCTCATCAAGCCTTTGCACTATGGCTTTTAATACTTCTTCTTTTTTAACTTTATAATCTTGCTTATTTAAATCCCATTCACTATAATTTGAACTAAAAGCTACAACACCTATGTATTTATCACTAGCTAAACCACTATCAATCTTAGAATAATTCACAAAAGCCATAGGTCTTTTTTTGATATCTAGTTTTAAAATATTAGTATTTTCATACGAACTATTTAAAAAATCATCTTCAAATATAAAATTACAATAATCCATATTTTCATAAATTTTAGAAATATCTTTATCATAAATAAAATAAGCACTTACCAAAGAACAAGCACGCTTTTTAGATTCTATTGCTTTGATTTCTTGGGTTAAATTCAAATCTTTAAGCAAGTCTTTATATGCGATTAAAGGATCACAATTTGCGATGATATTTTGCGCATGGATGGTGTGTTTTTGATTATTTTGAATATATTCTACTCCATAAGCTTTTTGATCTTTTGTGAGTATTTTAACAACTTCAGCCCTAGCTAAAACCTGTCCTTGATTTTCTTTGATAACCTCAGCCAAAGCATCACTTAAAGCTTGCGAGCCACCTTTAATATACACCCCACCATCATAATAATGCTTTTGAGCAATACCATGAAAACTAAAAATAAATTCTTTACTATCATGATGATAATAACTTAAATTTGCATTTAAAATCTTTTTTAGCTTATCATTTTTAATATAAGCATTTAAAACATCATAAACTTTTTTATCAAACAATCTATTTTTAATAAATATCCAAGAAGTACTAAATGGAAATAACAATAATTCACTTAATTTTAAATCCCAAGGAAATCTTCGAATAGCATAAGCTTGCGTTTTTATAGCTTTAAAATACTTATCAATGCCTTTGCTTTCTTGCGGAAATTCTTTTTTCAAAACCTCTTTTACTTTTTCTATGCCATGAGGTAAAGTTAGATTATAATTTTTACTTTTAATACTCCATGCACTTGGTAAAGGTAAAATTTCAATTTTATTTTTTATACCAAGTTTTTCAAAAACCAAATGCTTCATGTCAGTTTTTGCTTCACCTAAATCCATCTCATGAAGCCCCGCATCAATCAAAGCACCTTTTCTTTTAAAACAAGTAGCACAACCACCGATTAAAGAATGCTGTTCTAAAACTAAAACTTTTTTTCCATTTTTAGCTAAAAAAGCACCTGCACTTAAGCCTCCAAGACCTGAACCTATAATAATTACATCAAATTTTACATCCATTCTAAAACCTCACGTAATTCTTTGGCTACAAAACATTTTAAACCAAGGTCTTCCATAGGTTTTACAGGCACTATGGCATTTTTAAATTTTTGCATTTTAGCTTCTTTTAAACGCACATCAAGCGAAAATACTTCTTTGATTTCACCATTTAAACTAAGCTCACCAACAAAAACACTATCTTTGCTTAAAGGGCGGTTTTTAAAACTTGAAATAATAGCCGCAACCACCGCTAAATCTGCCGCAGTTTCACTAATTTTCACCCCACCACTTACATTAATAAAAACATCATAATGCCCCAAAGGAATTTCAAGCTTTCTCTCAAGTAAAGCTATGAGCATATCTAAACGGTTTTTTTCATAGCCTGTTGCACTGCGTTTTGGGTAAGCACTCTCACAAACTAAGGCTTGAATTTCTAACACCAAAGCTCTGCTTCCTTCCATTACCACGCTTAAAGCACTACCACTTACTGCCTTGCCACGCGTAAAAAATCTATTAGCTATATCTTTAGCACTAATTAAACCCTTAGAAGTCATTTCAAAAATACCAACTTCAGAAATATTTCCAAAACGATTTTTAAAACCTCTTAAAATTCTTATTTCTTTATTAGCATCACCTTCAAAATAAAGCACTACATCTACCATATGCTCTAAAATTCTAGGTCCAGCTATAGCCCCATCTTTAGTGATATGACCTATGATAAAAGTGCTAATATTATTAGCCTTAGAATAGCGCATTAACTCAAAAGTAATTTCTCTAACTTGAGTGATACTACCTGCTGCTGAAGTAATTTTATTAGAATATAAAGTTTGAATAGAATCAATAATTAAAATTTCATAATCTTTTTTAGAAAGCTCGCTTAAAATATCTTCCAAACAAAGTTCAGTAAGTAAAAATAAATTCTCACAATTTGCATTCAAACGATCTGCACGCAGTTTGATTTGAGATTTACTCTCCTCTCCACTTACATAAAGCACTTTTTTACCACTTTTAGCCAAATTCGAAGCAATTTTTAATAAAAGCGTGGATTTTCCAACTCCGGGTGAACCCCCAATTAGCACCAAAGAACCCACAACAAGCCCACCACCTAAAACTAAATCAAGCTCATTATCATCAGTACTAATACGTGTGAAATTTTCTGCTATAACATCATTGATACATACTGCAGAACTTGGAGTGTTTGAGAGTGAATTTAACTCTTTTAAAACCTTAATTTGTTCTTGCTTTAACTCAACAAAACTATCCCAAGAACCACACTCAGGACATTTTCCTAGCCATTTGCTTTGTTGATTTCCACAAGCTTGGCATTCAAATAAAATATGTTTTTTAGCCATAAATTACGCAAAAATCTCTTCAACTAAAGTTTTAACATATTCATTAGGATTAAACTCATGAATTTGTCCTAGCTGTTCCCCTACTCCTACATATAAAATAGGAAGCTCAAGTTCTCTTGCTATGCTAAACAAAGCCCCACCTTTAGCAGTTCCATCAAGTTTTGTAATAATCACTCCATCTAGTTTTACTAAATCATTAAAAGCTTTTGCTTGCAAAATTCCTGCCACACCTTGAGTGCCATCAAGTACAAGGATTTTTCTATGAGGAGCTCCTTGCATAGCTTTATCGCTTATGCGAACGATTTTTTCAAGCTCATTAGCAAGATTTTTTTGATTTTGCAAGCGTCCTGCTGTATCTAAAATAACCCTATCATAGTTTTTTGCCAAAGCTTTAGAAATAGCATCATAAGCAACTGCTGAAGGATCGTGTCCTTGTGAAGTAGCTATGATATCTATATCTAATTTTTGCGCCCATAACTTTAACTGCTCTATGGCTCCTGCTCTAAAAGTATCACAAGCTCCAAGTATAACTTTTTCGCCATTTTCTTTATGTAAATGCGCCATTTTAGCAATACTTGTAGTCTTACCTACCCCATTTACACCTAAAATCAAATCCACAAAAGGCTTGGCATTAGCAAGTTCTGGTTTATCATAAATAAAATAAGTCCCCATAACACGCTCTAAATCAGCCTTTTTAACCTCATCATTTGGAGGAAGATAATAAATAATCTCTTCAACTATTTCATACGCCACATCAGCTTCTAAAAGCATTTCTTCAAGCAAATCTTTAGTAATGATTTTATTTGAAGCCTTAACTAAATGAATACTTTCTAAGGTTTTTTTCAAACCATTTTTTAAAAATCCAAACATTACATTATCGCTTTTTGTATATCTATATCTAACATTTCTTCAGGAATTATCCCTAAATACTCTTTAATCTTTTCGCCTTTTGCATTAAACAACACCATTGTTGGTACAGAACTGACATTTAAAACCTTGGAAAAAACAAAATTATTCCCCCCTATAGCCACTGGAAATTTCATTTTTTCATCTTCTATAAAAGTTAATATTTCTTGCTCTTTATTTTCTTCTAAAAAAAGCGCTATTACTTCAAATTTGTCTTGATATTTTTTATTTAGATTATTTAAATGTGGAATTTGAGCCTTACAAGGCGCACACCAACTTGTAAAAAAAACAAACAACTTAGCTTTAGCCGTATCATCAAAACTAAATGCTTGCTCATGATATTTCACATACATTTTTCTACCATCCAAAAATTTCAAAGTAAAATCAGTATTTTCACTTTGAGTCAAACTTGCATTGTCTGTATTTTCAGTACTAGAATTTTCTTTATCACTAGAGCATGAAGCAAAAAATACCGCGATAAAAATTACTAAAAAAATTTTAAATTTCAATTCTTATCCTTATGATTTTTTAAGCTTAAAAGTATAACATAAAAAGTTAAAAACTTTAAGGAAAGCCTTGATAAAAAACAATTTTAGAATAAAACAAAAATCCAAAATGCATTTAAAATTAAAATATCAATACAAAAGAGATTTTTTAGTTTTTCAAGAAATAATGAAAATTCTAAATTTATACAAAAATTGTAAAAATATCCTTATATATATCCCTTTAAAATATGAAATTAATCTTTATAAATTCAGACATTTTTTAACAAAAAAATATCAAATTTTCGTCCCATTTATGCAAGATAAAAGTTTAAAGGTAGTAAAATTAAGATTAGCTCTTGAAAAAAAGAGCTTTGGGGTATATGAACCAAAAGATTCTTTTTTGCAAACTCGCATTGATGTTGCGATTATCCCTGTAATAGGTGTAGATGCAAAATTAGGAAGAATCGGTCATGGTCAAGGTTTTTACGATAGATTTTTTGAAAGCATTTCTTATAAAAAACCTTTGGTTATTTTTACGCAAATGATAGATGCAAAATCTGATCAATTTTTTAGCCAAGATCATGATATAAAAGGAAATTTTTATATAAACCCTTATAAAAAATATTTTAGGAAAGTTAAAAACAATGATAGAAATATTAGTCGCATTAATAGCCGTTTTTATAGGCGGAGGGATTGGGTATATAGTCGCCAAAAAGATTAATGATGCAAATTTCAATATCTTTTTAGAGCAAGCAAAAGCAAAAGCAAAAGCCATTGAATACGAAGCTGAATTAACACTTAAAGATGCTAAAAATTCAGTTGCTGAAGCTGAATTTGCAGCAAAGAAAAAATTCGATGAAAAAATTCAAAAACTACAAAAAGAGCATTCTATTAAACTAGAAGAGCTTAACAAAAAAGAACAAAATCTTCATTATCAAGAAAAACTTCATGAAGAAAACAAAAATAAATTAGCAAAAGAGCAACAAGTTATAAAAGCTTTACATGAGGAAAATGAAAATTTAAAACAAAACTATGAAATAAAACTAAATGATGTTTTAAAAATCCTTGAACATTCAGCTGGTCTTACACAAGAAGAGGCAAAAAACATTGTCTTACAAAAAGTGGAAGAAAACTCAAGAGCTGAGATTGCTCATATTGTTAGAAAATACGAAGAAGAAGCTAGAAATGAAGCTAAAAGAAAGGCTAATTTTATCTTAGCACAAGCCACTTCAAGATTTGCAGGAGAATTTGCTGCTGAAAGATTAATCAATGTAGTAAATATCAAAAATGATGAGCTAAAAGGTCGTATTATAGGTAAAGAAGGAAGAAATGTTAAAACCTTAGAAATGGTTTTGGGTGTTGATATTATCATCGATGATACACCTGGAGCGATTATAGTAAGTTGTTTTAATCTTTATAGACGCGCCATTGCTACAAAGGTAATTGAACTTTTAGTTGAAGATGGCAGAATACAACCTGCAAAAATAGAAGAAATTCATGAAAAAGTTTGCAAAGAATTTGAAGATAATATCTTAGAAGAAGGTCAAACTATAGTAATGGATCTAGGACTTAATAATATACATCCTGAAATTGTTAAATTAATAGGAAAATTAAGATATAGAGCAAGTTATGGCCAAAATGCTCTAGCACATTCTTTAGAAGTGGCACATTTAGCTGGAATCATAGCAGCTGAGTGTGGTGGGGATGAAAAATTAGCAAGAAGAGCTGGGATTTTACACGATATAGGCAAGGCTTTAACACATGAATTTGAAGGCTCTCATGTAGACTTAGGAGCTGAACTTTGCAAAAGATATAAAGAACATCCTGTTGTGATTAATGCAATTTATGCTCATCATGGGCATGAAGAAGCTATTAGCATAGAATCAGCTGCAGTTTGTACAGCAGATACACTAAGCGCTGCACGCCCTGGTGCAAGACGTGAAGTTTTAGAAGCCTTCTTAAAAAGAGTGAGCGAACTTGAAGATATAGCAAAAAGTAAAGAAGGGGTTAAAAAAGCTTATGCTATTAATGCTGGTAGGGAGATTAGAGTTATTGTTAATGCAAAATTAGTCAATGATGATGAATCTGTGCTTTTAGCTAAAGAAATAGCTGAAGAAATTCAAGAAAAAGTTCAATACCCTGGTGAAATAAAAGTCAATGTCATCAGAGAGCTTAGAGCTATTGATTTTGCAAGATAAGGTTTTTCATGCAAGAAATGATAGATAATCTAAGCACTTATGGCTATTTGATTTTATTTTTTTATTCTTTTGGTGGAGGTATGGTTGCTATACTTGCTGCCGGGGTACTTTGTGCAAGTTCTACCAAACTTGATTTGCATTTGTGTATATTTTTAGCCTTTTTAGCTAATACCATAGGCTCAACTTTATTATTTATCTTGGGAAAATACTATAAAAAAGACATAATGCCTTATTTTAAAAATCATAGAAGAAAAATCGCTCTTGCTATGATGAAAATCAAAAAATATGGTGATTTGCTTTTAGTAGTGCAAAAATTTATCTATGGAGTAAAGACTATCATTCCTATAGCAGCAGGTCTTTGTAAATTTAGCTTTGTAAGATTTTTTATCATCAATACCTTAGCTAGTTTGATTTGGGCTGTTATTTTAGGTTATGCTGGTTTTATTTTTGGAAATACCCTAAAAGAAGCTTTTGAAGCATTTACCAACTATCCTTACATAGCTCCTGCTTTTATAATCACTTTAATTTTTATTATATGGTTATATTTATCACGCTTTTCTAAGAAAAAATGAGTTTAAAATTCTCTATAAAAGAAACTTATAGAGAATTTTTTATTTTATTATTATGTTTTTTAGCAATTTTTAGTTTAAATCTCATCTATGAGTACAAAAAATATCAAAATTTTAAACTTACTAAGCATTTATTACTTAAAGATAATATCGTTTTATCTTCTTATGAAAAAACTAATAAAAAAGGTAAAAAATATCAAGTTTTCAAACTCAAAAATTCTGATTTTATTTTTTACACCACTAGCTTTAAAGATCTAAATTTAAATAAAAATGATGTGATAAATCTTAAAATTATCACTAAAAATATTAACTTTAAAGATTATCTTAGTAAAAGTTTTTATGCGCCAAGTTATGATTTTAACAAAACCAAAACACAAAAAGAAAATACTTTAATAAGGTATTTTTTAAATCAACATCAAAATGAAAAAATCAAAGAATTTTATGGGGCTTTATTTTTTGCAAAAAATGTATCAAGTGAGCTTAGAAATGATGTAAATTTTTATAATATCGCGCATTTAATTGCTATTAGCGGGTATCATTTGGGCTTGTTATTTAGCTTTTGCTTTTTGATTTTTGCTCCTTTATACGCTTTTTTTCATAAACGATATTTTCCTTATAGAAGTTTGAAGCTTGATATTAGTATTTTTGCTTTCTTACTTTTAATTTTTTATATATTTTTAATAGATTTTAGCCCTTCTGTAAGGGGTATTTTAAAAAGAATATGTAACTATCTCTAGATAATTTTAGCAAAACTCCCAAATAATAGGCTTTTAAAAAATATAAAAACAACTTTTTATCTTTCCAAATCTAAAGCGTAAAATATCCCAAATATCCCAAAATATCCGTTTTATCCCAAGAAAACGATTAAATGCTGTTTAAAAGGTAGATAAAGGCGAAGTTTAGTTGTAAATTTTAAATCCTAAAAATGTTTTACTTTCTAAAGATAGTTACATTTTTACTTAAAATAAACTTATGTTTTTTTTAATGTAACTATCTTTATAAAACGCTATATAATCATAGTTTAACCACTTTTTACACAAGAATAATATGTAACTATCTATAGCTTTAAGGTTTGGAGGATAGTTACATGGAAAACTTAAACTTTCCAACTATTTTTTATTCAAATGTTTGGCTAATTTTTCTAAATTATCATCACAACAAAAACTAAAATCACATTTGTCCTCACCAAAAATTTCATTATACCTTTTCTTTTTATCATCAATATTACTCTTAGTGTTGATAACATATATCTTATAGTTTTGTTTATTTTGCAGAGCGCTTTTAAAAAGATAGACAACAGATAAGTCTGTTATAGGAAAAGAAAAACCATAAATATAAATATTCTTAGCCTTTTGTATAGCTTTAAAAGCTTTCTTCCATAGAGACTGTATTTCAATATGGTTATAATTACTTGTTTTATCAAGTATAGGAGGGATAATAAGCTGTCGCAAACTTTCTTTTCCTATATTTTCCTGATATTCTTCAAATTGGCTAGTTGTATTGTGACTATAAAAATATATAGGACTATTTTGATAAATTTGATCACAATACCAATTAATTGATCCGTGTAGTTTAATAATTTCAGTTGAATTTTTTTTACCGTTATCAAGATTACTATTATAAAAATTAAAGCCTTGTTGCACTGATTCTGTTCTTTCATCGATATATTTTATAGGCATTTTATAAAATATATTATAAACATTATCTTTAGATACTTCTTTATCTAGTGTTAAAAACAACATTTCTTCAAGTAATAAATCATAATTCAATGTTATACAAGTACATTTGTTTTTATTTATAAATTGTGATAGACTTTCTATATTTTCGTTTGAACTAGTAATATTTTTATTTTTCAAATTTAAAAAATATCTTCCAATCTTTTTTATTTTTTCAATATAAGAAGCTTCATCTCTTAAGATATCTTCTTTTGTTTTAAAAGGCAAAGGCGTTATAAGATAAGTTAAAAGCTGTTCCAAATTATCTTTGTAGATTTTTTCATTTTCATGTATAAAATTATTATCCAAAAAATAGTTTGACAGCTCGGCAAGAGTTGGATAAGAATTATTTAGAGATTTTGAAAAACCCGCACCAAAAAAGAAAATATCACTACCATTCATAAAAATCCTTTTTGGAAAATTATACATTATTTTTAATATTTCAAAATAAAATCTTTTCATTGCTTTTTGCAATTTTTTGTTAAATTCTTTTAAATTAAAATAAAAGGATTGATCATGCAAATGCAAGAAGTAATTGAGAAGTTAAAAGACATACTTGCAAGTGAAGGTAAGTGCGAATTAAAAACAAAAGATATAGCTAAAGAATTAGGTATCCATCCAGACACTTTTAATTCTATGAAATTTAGAAACTCCATTCCTTATGCACATATTTTAAATTTCTTAGAAAAAAGAAATATCAGTATTAATTACTTCTTTTATGGAAGCTCTCCAAAAGATCAATTAGAATGTGAATACAAATATAAAATTTTAAAACTATATAAAACCAATGCTAGCTTAGGCGGAGGTGGTATTAATGATATTTTAGACTTTGAAAACATATTAATAGATCAAAAGATATTAGATTTTTTTAAAACAAAAGATTGTGAGTTTATTACTTGCTATGGTGAGAGTATGGAGCCAATTATCAAAGATAGAAGTATTTGCGTAATAGATAGAAATAAAACTTTTAAAAACAAAAGCATTTGTGTGGTCAATACTAAAGATGGACTTTTTATCAAACAAGTTTTAAAACAAGACAATGGAGTAATTTTACACTCTTTAAACCCTTTATATAAAGACATATTTTATAAAAATGGAGATTTTTTATTAGTTGGTGTGGTAGTTGGAGAGCTTTCTAAGATCTAACAGCACACAATAAGCTAAGCCAAGCTATTGTGTATTTAATCAACAAAAGGAGAAAAAATGAAAGAGATTGAAAACTATACTGATGAAGAATTAAAAGAAAAAATTATGCAGGATTTAGAAGATGAATTTAAATTTTTGTATAAAAGACTTTTAAAAGAAAAAGATTATCTAGTAAGAGATAATATCTTAGAGCTTATGACTATTTATAATATGGGAATATATTCTTATTCTATTGCAAAAATACTTGAAATAAATGAAGATAAAACCATTATACAAGTGCCTTTATTTGAAAGATATATTATAGGTAGGAAATTTGTAGTTCAATATAATAGCAAAAAACAAAGATATGAATTAAAAAGCACTTTTTGTGAATTTTAAGGGGTTAAAAATGAGTATAAAATATCCAAATATAAAAGTTAAATTGGTCGGAGAAGATGGTAATGCTTTTTCAATTTTAGCTAGAGTTGATAGTGCTTTAAAAAAAGCTAAAATACACAAAGATATTAGAGATGAGTTTTTTAAAGAAGCTACAAGTAAAGACTATAATCACTTATTAAATGTCGTATCAAGCTGGGTTAAAACAATATAATTTACAACAGCACACATTCAGCTAAGCCAAGCTAATGTTGTCTTATCAAAACAAAAGGATAAAAAAGATGAATAGAACAATATTAGATATAAGACAAGGTGTTAGCAAGGGATTTATAAATGCAATTTGCAATGGCAACAATGATGTTGTATTAGAGTATCTTAAAAACGGTATGAGTGCCACAAAAGAATGTATGGGCGAACAACCTATGTTTTATGCTATTAATCATAATAATTTTGGAGCTATTTTACTCTTATTAAAATACGGAGCTATTTTAGAAAAAGATTATCTAGAAGAATGCAAAGAAAATTTTAGAAAAGAAGCTTTAGATTTTTTAGCTTCTTTGCTTAAGTAAAAGAGAATATTAAAAAATATTCTCTTAACTTTATTCTTAAAAGTTCATTATTAAAACCTCCTTGCTCTCTTTTCTTTTTAAAACATTGTTATTTAAAGAATATCTTACTTTTAACTCCTTAAAATTAAAATCTTTATAAAGTTCTCTTACAAGCTCACAATCATTATAAGAAAGCATAAATTTACCCTTGATGTTTTTTAATAACTCATTTAATAGTTTATGCTCTTTTATTCCAAAACCATTAGTGTTTTTATAATAATTTTCAGTCCCCACATAAGGTGGATCTAAATAAAACAAAGTCTCATTGTAATCATATTCTTTTAAAATATATTCAAAGCTTTTATTCTCAATGCTAGCATGTTTAAGCCTTTGTGTATGTAAGCTAAAATCTCTAAGCAATCTTTTTGGCGCTCTTTGTTTACTCATAGCAAATTGACCCATACTTGATCCAAAAGAAGTGTTTATAAGATAAAAATAAAAAGCAGCTCTTTCTATATCATTTCTTGGCTTTAATTCTTTATTTTTTATCATTGCAAATATCTTTCTACTTACAAATAAAGAATTTAATACATTATTTAAACTTTGGGGTTTGTTTCTTATGCAAAGGTGCAAATTAATAAGCTCGTTATTTATATCATTAATAACTTCTATTTTTGAGGGGCTTTTTTGATAAAAAACACTCAAAGCTCCACCAAAAACTTCTATATAAGTTTTATGCTCTGGCATTAAAGCAATGATTTCTTTAGCTAAATAGTTTTTACCACCCACCCAAGCAAATGCAGCTTTTAATTTAGTTTGTGTAGGTTTAGTTTGTGTGCTAGTTTTTAGAAATTTGTTTATAGTGTTCATAACAAATTCCTTTTAAAATAAAATTTAATTAGCTAGCTTCTAAAAAGAAGGTTATAATGCTTTTGCTAGTTTTTAGAAAGGAGAGCTTATGGCTTTCCTGTTTTAGTTTTTGCTAATTTTTTTAATAAAATCTTTGGTATCTTCATAAATTGTTTCTCTTACGCTTTTATGCAAAACATTGTTATTATCTATTGGTAAAAAAGCTCTTGCTGGTATATTTTTCTTTTTGCTACCATATTGATGAGTAAGTCCATATTTAAAACCTTTCTTACTTTGTATATTATTAAAAACTTCTACACTATTTTTACTAACTTTACTTTGCCAATTCGTTTCTTTGCTTAACTCACCATCTCTTTTTAAAATACCATTATTTTTTCCTTCTTTAATTTTTTGTTTTATTGTTGCTGGTTTTAAACCTTGCCATTTTTGCCCAAAAATACTACGCTCGTTTTTAAAAGAATCTATGATAGCATTTCTCATACTTTCTCCAGCACCTGCTAAAATGCTTTGCCCATGTTTGTCCATATCTATTAATTTATCACAAGCCTTAAAAAAGTTTTCAAGTCCTTTAATCTCTATATAATCGCTCATAAATTACCCATAAATTGTAGTATTGATTTTATTTTGCTCTTGTTTTCTTAAAGCATCAAATATGCTTTTTTGTATAGCAGTAGCAAACTCTTTCATATTAAAATTACCATCTTTTGTGGCTATATTAAAAGTACCATTGACCGTTACATTGATACTGCCATTGTTAAAGCTTGGAGTAGAATTAATTGGCATTTGTTTAATACTTTTTGCTTCTAAAATTTCATTTGTTTGTGGTAATTCATCCCTATAAGCATTAATAATCTTTTCTTCACTTTGTTTATTGGTACTTACTTTAACTTCATCATCATTTAAACCAAAAAATCCTAAAACATCATTTATGAAATTTCCTACAGAAGCTATTGCTTTACTAATCCAAGAAAGTTTATCTCCAAACCATTCAAACATGCCGCCAAAAATACCATAAAAGAAGTCGCTTATTCCTTGCCAAATAGAATTAAAAATATTTACTATTGGGTTAAATATCGGCTTTAACCATTCTATAAAAGAGACAAACCAAATCTTAACTTTGTCCCAGTTAGCTATAATAACTCCTGCAGCAATGCCAATTGCAGCTAATGCAATACCAAGTGGACTAGTAAGCATTGTTATGGTTAAAATTTTAATACATCTTGCTACATATATAAAAGCTTTAGAAAGATTTGCTAGTACAAGATTTAATCCTATAACAGCTTTTTTATAAATAATCGCTGTAATCACACTAGCCATTAATCTAATTCTTACTAGTTTTAATGCAAAAGCTTTACCGATAAGTGATATTTTTGAAATATTACAAGAATTGGCAAAAGCTAAAAGATGAATTCTTGCTGCTATTAAGGCATTCTTAAATAAAAGAGTGGAATCTTTAACATAGTTTTTAGCAAATGCATATGCTAATATTGCTGGTTTTGCAAGTAAAAAAGTAACGGTAGCTGTAGCTATAATTGTACTAAGTACTGGGAAATTTGAAAGTAAGGTATCTATAATATTAGTAACAAAGCTAAAGCCTAAAGCTACTGATTTAACTACAGGGAGCAAAGCATCTGAAAATTTAATTGCAATGGCAGTAATGTTATTGCCAAGTATTTTTAAAGCAGCAGCTGTTGTATCACACTTGTTAATTAATTCTTTATCCATAGACCCTTTTTTCTCTTCAGAATTTGCCATTTTTAAGAGCTCTTGATAGCGATCATAACCATTTACTAAAGTAGTCATGGCTCTGATTGTACCACTATCATTGCCAAAAATATTAGTTATTACTCCTATTTGGGATTCTTTGTTGAGTGTTTTTATGCGTGAAAGTAAAAGATTGATAGCTTCTTGAGAGTTTTCATTTAAAGCTTTTTTCATAAATTCACCACTAAGCCCTAATTGCATAAAAGCTTCTTCTGCTTTTTCTCCTAACGCATCTGCTGTAGAAAGTTTAGTAAGCATACTTGAAATTGCTGTTCCTGCAACTTCAGCAGGAATTTTCACTTCATCAAGGGTGGCCGCAAGTGCAGCCATATTTTCTCTTTGAAGTCCTACAAGATTGCCCATTCCACCAATTCTACTTATAATATCTACTATATTCTTAGCATCACTAGAACCTTTATCTGCTAAATAATTAATACTATCACCTAAATCTTTTATACCTTTTACATCAGTTTGCAAATTTGCCATAAGACCACCTATGGCCTCACCAGCCTCATCTGCTCCCATCTCAAAAGCCACGCCCATTGCAGTAGCTGTTTTTCCAAACTCAAGAGCTTCTTTACTAGCTAAACCTAACTTTCCTCCTTCGCTTACTATTTTTGCAATCTCTTCAGCACTCATTGGCAGTTTTTTGCTTAAATCTATAATATCTTGCTTGAAATCTTTTAAACTATGTCCCTCACTAAGCTCTGTTACTTTTTTTACATCAGCCATTGCGCTTTCAAAATCAATTCCAACTTTTATACTTTTGCCAACAATCCCACTGCTTATTAAATTTCCTAAGGTAAAAATTTCATCTTGCAATCCTTTTCTTTGAGCTTTTAATTCTTCTCTTAGATTGCTATTCAATTTAAGGGTATCTAGTTGTTTTTGTAAGCCACCAATGCCGAGTTTGGTTTTTACTGCTACTTTTTCTAAATTATTAAAATCTTTAACTATTTTACCAACAGCACTTGCATTTTTAGTCACTAAACCTAAAACAACACCAATTCCAATACTTCCAGCATTTTCCACATTCAACCCTTTTTAAGTGTTTGTATTTTAAAATCTTTGCTATGAAAATTTTAAAATTTATTAATGAAGATACAATTTCGCACATTGCTTTATTACTAACAACACTTATACCTGCTTTTTTAATAAGTTATCAAAGTGCAAATGATGGTTTTTTCAATACAATAGCTATTTTTATCTTTTCTTATTTTATAGGCATTATCACAACTGCTATTTTAATGATGATTATACCACCTATCGCACTTTTAATTGTTTTACCAACTTGGTGTTTAATTGCAGTTTTAGACTTTGTTTTATATGTAGCTTTAAAATTTTGTTCTTTTAAGAATAAAACAATTAAAAACTCTTAGTTTTTAACAACTCTTTTGCTATTTCTAAAGCTTTTTCAAATTCTTCCAAATCTAAATCTAACACCTCATTTAAACCCCAATTTAAACTATGGCTTATAAGAGCTACAGCTTCTAGGCTATAACTCCTGCTTCTTGCAAAAAATCTTTAAGAGCATTTTGCAAAGCCATAAAATCTTTAAGACTTAATTCTTCTATGTCACTTTCTTGTTTATTTGTAAGCGTAGCTATCATATAAATAGTTTGATCCATTTCTTTATCACTTTTACTGGTAGCATTTTTTAAAACACGCACATTGGGTGCTTTCATTTTTAACTCTTCGCCATTTTCAAGTTTAATTAGTTTTTCTTTCATCTTTTACTCCTTTTAATGTTTAAATTTCAATTAACCAGCATTTAAATAGTTAAATTAGAGCGTACACCACTCATTAAATCAATACCATTAATCATTAAAATAGTATTTTTATGATCATAAATAATAATTGGTATTTTGTTTCTTTTTTGTATATAAGAATGAACAGCCATTTTTACTTCAACTTCAACTTCTTTTCCGCTTTCATGATCACTTTCATTTAAACTTATAAACTCACCCATAATTTCAGCGCTAATTCCATGATTATCACCTCCTTGATGCACACTTTCTCTAAAAAGAATGGGTGCTTTAATAGTGCTATAAGTTGTATGAAAAAATGCAGCATAAACTACTGGATCAACCACAGAAAGTTTAAAAGAGATTTCTAATGGTTTTAACACGCCACTACCATAATTTGCACTTAAAACTCCTTTTGTTTCTATCATTTCTTGCTCTATATCAGGAAGTTTTAGATTTCTAACTACTCCTAAGTAACCCTGACCATCTATATAAACATTACATTCTTGTATAACTTCCCCGATTCTTCTTTTCATTTTTACTCTCCTTGCATAGTTTTAATCAAATCATCACTCCACTCATCTGAGTATTTGAAGTTAATGGTTAGTTGTTTTACAATTGGGTTATTCATGATTTTTACTTTTAAGTAAAACTTACCAGCACTAACATTGCTTGGAGTGTTTTGCTCATCATCCCACTCTACATCATAGCCAATTAAAACCTTAGCACCTTTTAAATTTCTTAGCATTTCTTCAACACTAATCTTCACAAAATAAAGCTCACTAGCTTTTTTATCAATTGCTTTAAAAGAAGCTTTTTGAGCTGCTATGGCTATGCGATCAAAAGTTCTTACTCTTGCTAAATCTTGCCATATGGTATCTTCATCGCTGCTTTCACCACCCCAAGTTCTAAAGCCCTCATAAAGAATACAAGTTGAAATATGATTTTTTCTTAATCTATCTGCATCACAATCTTCACCCATAATAAATTCCACAAAATGCTCACTCCCAGTTACCCCATTCATAACTCTATTGGAGTAAGAATCACTAAAGCCATATTCTTTATCTCCATCAGTATGGGCTATCATTGCTGCTATGATTGGGCTTTGAGGAACATAGGTGTATTTTCCTTGGGTATTTAAAATTTGCACCCAAGGCCAAGCTGCAACTAATCTTTTTGAGCTAAAACTTTCCATAGCATTAATAGCTTCTCCAGCATTATTTGCATATAAATCTACTATAGCTGTAATATTCATAGCCTCTGCTACGCTTTGAAGTTTAGCTTTTATGCCTGCTTCATGAGAATAATAAGGAGCGATGATTAAATCAGGAGCAAAGCCTGTGCGATGCTTTGCTTTTTTAAACATTTCTATCGCTTCACTTGCATTTACTAAAGTGTTTTCATCCTCTGTATCTTTTTCAAAAAAACTAATGATAATCACATTAGAAACATTTTGCAAATTAATACATTCTAAAGTGTCTAAGAGTCTAAAATCTTGTAAATTATGCTCTTTAATCAAATCACTTACAAACTCTTTTGCCTTACTTACATTAGAAAAAGCAAAAATTGGCATAGTTTGAGCACTCTCATATCCAGCCTTAGTATAAATCATATCTTTACTTGCACCCTCAATCACTCCAGCTATACCTATAGGTGTATCACTTTGTATAGCTATAGGACTAGCTGCACCATTTTCTATAGTAAAATTAACTCCATAATTAGCTGCCATTATTTAACTCCTTTTTTTTAATTCTTTTGTTTTTGTGCTTAAAGTGCTAGCTGCATTATTAAAATCATATAATTCTTGAAAATCTGAGTTTAAATCTTCTTGTAAGAATGTATAAGAAATAACGCATTTTGATATGACTTGCTCATTCTCATCAATTAAATCTAAAGTGATAAAAATCTTATCAATATATAAAGCTTGCTCAATAGAACTTAGAGTGTTTTCTTTTAAAATTTTATAATCTAATTCTGCTTTAAATATTGCGCTTTTTTCATTGATTAACACAGTGCTTTCTTCTTTTGGATTTAACTTTCCAAGATACTCATAAGATCCTTGAGTATTAGCACTAATGCTAAAATTTTTTCCATTATCTGCAAAAATAGTAATTAAAGATATTTTTGCTTTTTTTGCATTATTTGGAAAGCTTTTAATTGTAAATTTTTCAAAATAAGCCAAAGAGCTTGCTTGAAACTCTATTTTTTCTTTAAAAGTAAAAATAGGATTTTCTTTTAAAGAATGTCTATAAAAAAGCTTTTTACCTTCTACTTTAAGCTCTATATTTAAAGCATTTTTGCCATTTAAACCATCTTTAGTATAACTTAGTTTTTCATTTATAAGTTTTTCTATAAATTCTTTATCAATTACTTCTGGTTTTTGAATTGGAGGTTTTATTAAGCCACCTTGCCCATCTTCTGGTATATAAGAAATGCCATAATCCATTTAAACTCCTTTAAATACCTTTTAAAAAGCATTTAATTGCATGAAAGCTATTGCATGCATGATAAAAAATAAAAGTTTTAACACCAGAACATCCTAAGGCTTGCATAGCTTCTTTTAAAGCCAAATCTGCTAATTTATAATCATTTCTAGTATTAGCTCTTTGGCATAAATAATCATGCACAACAACCGCACTTAAATACTCAGGTGAGTTTGGTGGAAAAATACTCCAAAAAATTCTAGGAACATTTGCTCCATTGCTTGTAAAATTAGCAGGGATTTTTCCTTTAAAGCTTTTTAAACTAAACTCATAATCTTGTACAAGTATAAATCTATCTTTGCTAAATGGTTTTAAAATTACTTTTTTCATCATTCCTCCCAAACAATAGCTTCTAAATCTTGCTCAGATTTAGCTTGTTCTATTCTTTCTTTTAATGCATTTGCTTTAAATGTAATTTCTTGGGTATGATAAGCCACCATTGAAGCAAATTTTAAAAAATCTTGTGGTGTAAAAGTTACTTTTTCATCATTGATATCAATCCAAATGATTTCAGAGATTGAGTTAGCTTTACTTTGCATATCAAGCATTAAATTAGTTACAGCTCCATTGATGTTGAGTTTATCTTTTTCTCTTGTTTGGAAAATATGATCATTATAAACAAGTCCACTTTCTAAAGCCTTATCTCTTTTAGTTTGAATTTCATGTTTTTTCTTTTCTTTTAAAACATTTAATTTTTCATCTTCTTGTGAAATTGCTAATAGGTATTCAAAATATAAATTCTCATTTTTATTTGCTAGACAGTATTCTTTTATTGCATGAGTACCTGCTTGTATTTCTTCAGGTGTGATGTCGTCTATATACTCTCCATCTTCATTTACATTTAAAATTCTATCAACTGTTGCTAATTGTGTTTTAACTTCAATAGCCCAATCGATAACTTTTTTGTTAAGCTCTCCCTGTTCTGACATAAATTTTTTACTTATTAACATTATTTTTCTCCTATCTCATTAAAATACCATTAGCTGTAATTTGATTTGGTGTTATGTTTGATAAAGCTACTGTAGAACCTGAAGTGTCTGAGCCTTGAGCTAATGTAATACCACTATAAGTAGAATTTATTATATTAGTTCCTTGTTTTTGATTAATTAATTTAGCAGTATCTAAATTAATAACAGCTCCTCTATTTTCTACACTAAAAACTTTACTACCATCTATATTGACACCTGAAGCATCAACAAAGCTTTTCCAACACCTAATACCTCTATTATTTCTTTTAAAAGAAGCAAGCAATATAGTACTATTAGAATTCTCACCTATGAAACAACCATCATCAAAATCACTAAATTCTGCTTTGCTATTTAAGGTAATTCTGCCTCCATATCTCACAGCAAAACCAGCAGTATTTGCTTCATTCGGTGTTCGTAATTTACACTTAAATAATAATGATGGTAATACTCCATTATTGGATGCGTAAAATGCTGTTTTTATATTACCTAATTCGGTTTGTATAGCAGAGTTTTCAACTATTATTTCATTATTTGGTGTTTCTGCTTCAATACTAACAAAACCCGCATTAATACCTATACATTTTATTTGCTCGTTTATAACAAAACCATCTTTTAAGATTATTTTTACAAGATAATCACCTGCTCCTATTTTAGCTGGAGAATATTTTAACGCTTCATTTAAAGCATCTGATATTTTAGTAAATTTACCTCCTGCACCTACCGTTAATTGTATGTTTTGTGTTAATAAATCAGCTTTATTTTTTAAACTTTCCTCAATACCTGCAATATCACCTTCGTTTTTTTCAAATTTATCCATCAATGCATCAGCTCTATTTATGACTTCACCTATATTGTGAGCTAATTCATCTATTTTTGAACTCATATCAACACTCATTTATTCTCCTTTGATTTTGTCTATTTTTTCATTAAAAATTTTTAAGATAGCATTAGAGTTACTTGTTATAGGTAATAAGAGATTTATTTTCATATTATCAACATAATCCTTACTTGCTAAAGCCATGCTCTTATCAAGTTCTAAGATCACATCTTTAGTGTTAGAAAGCTCCATTATGATTTTAAAGATAATCTCTTTAGCAGCACCTTCTTCTAAAAGTGGCTTATAGGTTTTTGGGACATTTCCTATAGCAATTAAATCATTTTCATCATCATATATACCTATAGCATTAATCTCAAATCCACCTTCATTTGCACCTATAATGCATTCTAAAATCAAATGATGATCATTTTTTTCATCCACATATTTAGAATTAATATTTGCTTCATATACAATCTCTTCTAGACTTTGCATCTCTTCTTTAGGAATAATAACTTTTGAAGAGGCTTTAAATTTAGAAAGAACTATAGCTTTTCCACTAGCCCTTGCATCGATGATTTTTGCTATACCTATTTTTGTGAGTATGGTGTAAAATTCACTATTCATAAAACAACTCCACTTTGTATATTTTTCTCACTAATAAAAACAGCTATTGCGTTAAAAGAAGAAAGCTTTGCTTGTCTTTGTCTTACTCTAAGTGGTAAAACACTTATATTTTCTATTGTAAAATTGGCACTAGCATTATATTTATCACAATTACTTTGCACTTTTAACTCAATACTTTCTAAAACACTACGCACATTTTTATACTCATAAATAAGTTTTTCAAGCTGTTTAAAAGTGTTTTCATCAAAAGGTTTATGAGAACTAGTTACTTTTACTTTAAAATGATAAGGCTTACCATCATAATTAAACCATTCTTCCACTAAAGCTGTATCAAATACTGCTTTTAAGCTTTCTTTTATGGCATAGGTAGTTCCTGCATGTCTTTTAAGCATTAAAGCTTTGCTTAAAAGTGCTCTTGCTTCTTTTTGACTTAAACCATCAATACTTACATCATAAGCATTTGCTAAAATTGGCAATAATCTTTCATCACAATGCTGTGCTAAATTTGTGATACTAGCTAAATTTAAATCTTTAAATCTTGCTTTTGCACTTAAATCAATAGCTTTGCTTTGTTTTGGGTGGTGGTTTAAAACTAAGTTACTCATAATATAGCCTTTTCATAGCTAAGTTCAAAACTAATTTTTGCAAACTCATCATCAGCTATTATTATGTTTGCTAAAGGTAAGTCTTTTAATTCTTGCTCTTCTTCATTTGTAATTTTTTCTTTAATGCCTAAAATTTCACTCTTATAAACTCCATCTTGATGTAAGCATTTATAAATAAATCCTAGTGCTAAATCTACACTTAAATCAAAATCACTCTGTAAGGCGTTGATTTTTTCACTAATTTCATTAGCACGGCTTAATTCTAAAAGCAAAAGTTTAGCTTCTATAATAAACTCTCTTTTCTTAGCTAACTCCACGCTCACTTCATCAGTTAAAGGCCTTCTTTCATCTGCACTTAAATACTCTTTAACCACTTCAACACTTGCTTCATCTTCGCTTTTAATAATAACTCTTACTTTTCCTGCTCCATTGTTTAAAGCTTTAATAGAAGCTACCTTAGCACTTGCACTTAGGGCATGATAGATATATCCTTTTTCACTTCCTGCTGTTGAAAATCTATGCACACTCATTACAGCTCTTTCTCTTAAGGCTTCATCATTTTCTTTACTTGCTCCACCACTAAAACTTTCAAGTTGTTTTATTTTAGTTACAAAAGGCAGTGGGGTTTGTAAAAACTCGGTTTTACTTTCTTTACTTTGCACAAACTCATCAAGCTCTAAAACACCTTGTGCTTTGTTTTGTCCTTTTTTGATTATTACTTCTTCTTTTAAGGTGGCAATATCAGCATTTTCATTGGAAAAAATCGCACCCTTTGGAATGATTACATCATAAGTAAGTAAAGTATTTAATTCAAACTCTACTTTGGCTGTTGGTTTAACCCCTTTAAGCCTTTGTATCAAATAGCCATTTGCTACTACATTATCTAAATCACTTCCACTAGCATAATGTAAATATGTAGCTTTTATTGCTTCATTAATTCTTGCTCTAATTATCATTTCTCTATAAGCAAGTGCTTCTAATACGGCCTTAAAAGGATCTGATTCTAAAAGCTCTACATTTTCATTTAAAAAGCTTTTAAAAAGCTCTTCAAGATCTTTTAAAATCTTTTCAAAATCAAGCTCTTCTATGATTTTTGGATAAGGAATATCTTTTAAAAAGCTTTGTTTAAAGTATGCATTATTAGCGTTTAAAATTTCACTCATTTGCTAAGCTCCACTTTTAAATCCTGATAATTTTCAAAAAGCAAGGTAATACTTAATTTATTATCCTTGCAATCATTAAGTCTTACGCCTTTTAGTTTTACTCTTTTTTCCCACTTTGAAATAGCCTCTGCTGTATATCTAGTAAGTTTAATTTTAAAATCATCATCAATTTTTCTATCTATTAGTGTATAAAGCAAAGAACCATACTCAGGTCTCATTACTCTTGAACCCAAAGGAGTGATTAAAATGTCTTTAACACTTTCTTCAATGCTTGCTAAATATTTCATCTACTTACCGCCGTAGCACCATCTGTGCAAGAATGAGTATGATTTGTTAAATCACCTTTGCTATCACTTATATTTCCACTAACCTTTAAATCACCAATTAAATTTAAATTCCCCTTTATGCTAAAAGTTCCACTTGCTCCACCTTTGCCGCTTGTAGAAATTGCTCCTGCAATTTGAGTGTTACCATTTAAATTAATGCTTGGAGCATTAAGCGTTATGGTATTAGCGTTTGTGGTATGACTTTGAGTGTTTAAGGTGTCGTTTTGGTTATTGATGGTTTTATTCACACAAGTAATATTTATATCTTTAGTTACATCAAGCTTTAAAGTGCTACTTTTAGAGTTATATTCTAGGTGTGTTCCATCTTCAAAGTCTATATTAAAAGTATCAGTATCTGTATTTTTTGCTTTGTGTTTTTCTTGATAAAGCCCACGCAAAATTACACCTGAATTTAAATCCCCGCGCACAGGCATTACTAAAACTTGTTCTCCTATTCTTAAAGGTGAAAAGCTCACTGCGTAAGAATTTGAAAAAGCTTGAAAAACACTTAAAAAATCAGTTACCATTTCTCCAATAGCAACTTTTGCTTTATTGTCTTTAATGTCGCAAATGATGCCAAGCTCATTCATAGTTTTTCTACTTTCTTGGTTATTATTTTTTCTACAAGCTGTTCTATTTTAAGTAATGCATCTGTTCCCATGTAAGCTGCAAATCCACCCATAGCAACACTTAATTTGATACCAAAATTCAAATAACTTACAATTTCAAAAACTAAGTATGCTACAAACATAGATCCAAGCATACCTTTTAAAAAGAGTATAAACTTGCCTTTTATGTTAAGCTCTTTGCTTAGCTTGTTTTTCGTTACTATTCCTACAAGTCCTGCTATAAAGCTTACTATCATTAAAACTATATATACAAAAATATCTTCTAACTTCATGTGCTAGTTCCTTGTAAGAATTTCAATCAAATAAAATAAAGCTAAAGTAAAGCTAGAAAACAAAGAAGCAATGCTAAGTTCAATAACTAGTTTCATTTTCATCCCATCCTGTGCAAGTTTTAGCAATACTTTCAATTTCTAAATAATATTTGCTAAGTTCTTTTGCACTAGCTAAATCACCCTTGTTTAAAGGTTTTAAAGGAAGCTTTAAAGGACATTTAACAGGTATTTTAACCTCGCTAAATTCAGTTTTAATCAAAATATCCTTGTTAGCACAAGCACTTAAAACAAAAGGAAGGATTAATAGTTTTATATAAAGAATTCTCATTGCTTGCTACCTAAGATATTAAAAAGCTCCTTATAAGCATTAAGCTCACTTTGACAGCTTTTATCTTTGATAAAAACCTTATCAACCTTTAAAACTTCTTTTAAAACCTCTTTGGGTTTTAACTCTATTTTTAATTTTTCAATAGCATTATTTTGCTCTTTTAACTTATCTTTAAATACATTTATTTCACTACTTAAATGTAAAGACTTAAGCTTTAAATTTTCATTTTCTAAAGTTAGAGTATGATTTTTAAAAAACAAAAAAGAACTTAAAACAACTAAGGTAAAAATAGCTATTTTTTCAAAGCCAAATAATTTAGATATATCAAACATTTTAAACCTTTAAGCATAAGTCCATCTTGCTTTTTTACCACGCGTATCAATATGTACAAAACCTGCATAAGGATTATCAAAATTATGTTTTATAGCAATCCCTAAACCTCTTTCGCCAAAATTATCTAAAACATATTGATGAACTTCCTCTGTTTTAACACCCTTAACTACAAAATCTACTGCACTCCCTAAGGTGTGTTGAGATTTAGGGGAACCACCAACTTTAGCATTATGAGAAGCACATCTATAAGCACTATTTATAATTATAGATGAGTTAAAATGCTCCCTTATTTGACAAAGAATATCCACAAGCTCATCACTTGGTACACCTTTTGGCAATTCACATTTTCCACATCTGCATTTAAACTCATCAAGTTTAAAATAAGAGTTTGCTTTCATTTTCTTCTCCTTTGAATTGCTGCAAGTTTAATAAAAAAGAATCTTTAAAAAATAGAAAAAAATTGTGCTAAAACCTTTGTGCAAAAATCATTATTTGAAAGTAAAAAACTCTCATTCTAAAATGCCATCAATTTTTTATAAGGAAACAAATGCTTAAAGAATTTGAAATTGAGCTTTTAAAATTACTTGAAGATTTTAATATCAGAGCATATTTAGGGGAATTTGAAAACACTCAAAATATAGCAACTTGTATCAATGGTTTAGAAACTTCGCTTTTGCTTGATTTTGAAGGAGAAAGCTATAAAGATTTAGAAAATAAAATAGGTACTTGGAAACTTTATATTTTAACCCATACAAAATCAAAAGCTCCTAAACACAGAATTGATGCTAAGCATAAATTATTTGATGCAATAGAAGCTGTTGATAAAGTGCTTTTAAATGCAGAACCTAGCAATGGTTTTAGAATAGAGCTTAAAGATCTTAAAAAGGTTTACGAAGGAATAAGCGATCATGGCTATTTAAGCATTTATGCAAGAACTTTGCAAAGTAGCTTTTTACCAAAAGATGATTTTTTAAGGATTTAAAATGCTTTTTATCAATAAAGAAAATTTAGTCGAAGTTAGCAATGATAAGCCCATAAAAGTGGCAATTAAGGGTGAGTGGAAAGGGCATAATAATGGCAGGTTTAAGGTTGATGATAAAGATTTAAACTCGATGATTGATAATTTTAATCAAAAAAAGATTGATTTAGTTATTGATTATGAGCATCAAAGCTTAAAAAATGAAAAAGCACCTGCTGCAGGTTGGATTAAAGAACTTTACTTAGAAAATGATGCCTTAATGGCTAAGGCTGAGTTTAACGAAGAAGCTAAAAAATATATAGCTAACAAGCAATACCGCTATCTTTCGCCTGTTTTTGAGTTTAACACAAAAGACAATAAAAGCGGAAAATTAATAAGAGCAAAATTACACTCAGTTGCTCTAACAAACATACCGTTTATAGATGAGCTTGGCGAACTCATTGCTAATAAAAATAACATTCATCAAAACAAAGGAGAGAAAATGGATGAAAAAATCAAAGAGTTAGAATCGCAGATTGTAGCTTTAAAAAATGAAAACAGCTCTTTAGCTTCGCAGAATGAAGCTTTAAAAAAACAAAACGAAGAAAGCGTTAAAAACTTAGCCAGTTCTTTGGTTGATAATGCTTTAAATACAGGCAAAATAGCTAATTCTCAAAAAGAATGGGCATTAACTTATGCTTGTAAGGATTTAGAGGGCTTTAAAACCTTTTTAGATACTAAGGATGAACAAGTGCAAGTTCCAAAAAATAATCTTTTTGCAAATAAAAACACAGCAAAAACTAATGAGTTTGATGTTGTGAAAATGATGTTAGGGGATTAAAAATGGCTAAAGCTAAAAAAGAAACCCAAAAGTTAGAAAATGAGAACCTAGAAAATGAAGACTTAACCAAAGCTTTGTCTTTAGAAGATGAAAACTCAGCCAGTGAAGAAATTGTGAGTGAAAATGAAACCGCTAAGGAACTTATAAATGAAAAAGGAGAAGAAGAAATGCCATCAAAGGTCACACCAAAAAGCTTAAGCAATGATCCTTTAATTGCTATGCCACAAAGCCTTGAAAGTTTTATCAATAAAGATTTGCTTTCAATTAATGCAAAAGTAGAACTTGAAGATAATGAAAGCTTAGCTCTTGGAACGCTTTTAATCAGTGAAGATTTTGGAGAAAGCTTTAAAAAATGCCCTAATGAAGATATTAGTGCAAAAGAAAATATTAAATTAGCCATGCTTAAAGATCACGCTTTAAGATCCGGCGTTTATGCAGTTTTATTAGCAGGAGAAATCAATTTAAAAGGCGTTCATGCAAGTGCGGTTAAAAAAGCTTTTATGCAAAATTTAATTATTAATGTTAAGGAGTAAAAATGGATTTAGAGCAACTTTTGGAACTTTTTTCAAGCACAAAAATAACTGAAGTTATCAATCAAACTAAAGCTTCACCTCGCTTTGTAAGCGATACTTTTTTCAAAGATAAAATTCCAAGCCTTGAGAGCACCGTAAGGGTTGAAATTATAAAAGGTGCTGGAATTGTTTTAAATAGCATTTCAGAAAATGGAGAGCATTCTTTAGAAAACACTAAAGACGCTTATATTTTAAACATACCTTTACCACGCTTTGCATTAGCAAAAAGAATCAGTGCAAGTGAGATTAATTCTTTAAGGTCTTTAGCTTTACAAGAAGCTCAGACTAAAAGTTTAAGTGAGATTCTTGGGGTTTTGGTTAAAGAAATGAAAGAAAGCTTTAATACTACGCTTGAATATATGGCAAATGGTGCTTTATTTGGCAAGATTTTAGATGGTAAAGGAAATGTGCTTTTTGATTTTGGCAGTGCAAGCAAGAAAGCTGTTAGTGTTAAAAAAGATGGAAGCACAACACTAGCTAATATATGCGATAGTATAGATGCGGCAATTATTGATGAATTTGGAACAAGTGCTGATTATGAAGTGCTTTGTGGAAATGAACTTTTTGCGACTATTTCTAATTTGGCATTAAGCGAAGATCTTTATAAAAACCATCTTGCAAGTAGGGATGAGAAAGATAAGTCCTTAATTTTATATGGCACCAAGTATCGCCGTTATAGTGCAAAATACAAAAATACAAATGGAAAGAGCGTTGAGTTTTTAAAAGGCACTGAGGGTATGGTTGTGCCAAAGGATAGTTCTAATCGCATTTATTATACAAGAGCAAATCACACCGACGCTTTAGGAAAAGCACCAAGTTTAATGTTTGTTTCTAAGCCTGAGATTTTATCTCGTGGTGCTGGAATTGAAATTGTAGGTGAAATGAGAGCCATGCCAGTTTGTACCAGACCAAATGGGCTAATTAAGCTTGTTTTAGAATAAAACGCACAAATTTAGCTTTAAAAGCATTTTTTGCCTTTAAAGCTAAAAGATATTAGAAAAATATTTTAAACGATTTTAACCATATTTTAACCACTTTAAAAAAGGTTTTAAAATGAATTATCAAGACACTTTAGAAGAAGAGCTTATTACAAAAACTAAAACACATCTTTTTATGATAGATGAAAAAGATTTAATCAAAGAATTAAGTATTCATGCCATAGCAGAGCTTAGTGATTTAAATGCTGATGGTGTTTGTGATAAAGAAGTGATTGATGATGCTATTAATGATGCACAAAGTTATATTGCAAGTTTTATAAAAATACCTGATAAACCAACTCCTCTTTTAAAAGATATTTGTGTAAAGCTTACAATTATGGAGCTAAAACGCCGTAATGATTTTCCAAAGGAAAGTTTGAATGAAATTATAGAATGGGCAAATGATTTGCTTTTAAAAATGGCTAATAAAAAAATTCCAACTGAAATTAGTGAAGATGATTTTATTCCACAAAACAAAGCTAGGGCGTTTAAGATTAAAAGAAAAAGAATGGATTTAAGGAGAATAAATGGCTAATAACGAATTAAAAGATTTAGCAAAAGAACTTTATATTGCAGGTTTTGATATATTTAAGATTGCAAAAATTTTAAACCGTAATGAAAAAACTATAAGAAATTACAAAGCAAAAGATGGAGATTGGGATAAGGTTAAAACTAGTCTTTTAACTTCAAAAATTAAAGACAAGGAAAGTGCATCTTTATATGAAAGCTTTACAGATCAAATGTTTCGTGCGATTGAAAATATCAATTCTGATGAAAAAATGAATGCTGAGAAAAAAACTGAAGCTATTGCAAGAATAGGAGATAGTTTTTCAAAAATGAGAAAAGTAGCAAGACTTGAAGATCCAAGTACTTATCGTTTAAATGTCGCTAAAAAGGTAGTTGAAATCATAATAAGCCATTTGAAAAATGATAAAGATTGTGTGAGCAAACTAGTATTGCTTTTAGAAAGTGGCGTGATAGAAAAAGAAATCTTAGCAATGGATGAATAATGCTTTTTACTAAAGAAGAATTAGATGAGTTTTTAATAATAAATGAGCAAAAACATGAGAGCACTCCAAACGAGTTAAAAAGTGCTATGCAAAGAAAAGACTTTTTAGAATGGATGGATGAGTTAAAAAATGAATTAAAAACTCAATTTTTGCATGAAAGTCATTTAGATCCTGCCTTAAAAGAAGAAAGAATTAAAAGAGCAAGTGTGGATTTTGATTATTTTGCAAGAACTTATTTTCCGCATTATTTTACCATTAAAGGAGAATGTGGCTTACATTTGCACTTAAATGAAGTTTTTTCAAAAATCGCACTTAAAAAAGAGAGTAAAGGAGAAAAACATGCTATAGCTGCCCCAAGAGCACATGGTAAATCAACTTATACCTCACAGCTTTTTCCTTTGTGGTGTTTGGTTTTTAATTATAAAAGCTTTATAGTAGAGATTTCAGATGCGGTCGAACTTATGGAAGGAATGCTTGAAGCTATTAAAGCAGAGCTTGAAGATAATCCGCATTTAAAGCTTGACTTTCCTGAAGTTGTAGGAATTGGCAAGACTTGGCGTGTGGGTGAATTTGTAAGCAATAATGGTGTAAAGATTAAAGCTTTTGGAAGTGGAAAAAGACTGCGCGGGGTTAGATATGGAGTTAAAAGACCTGATTTGGTTATTTTAGATGATTTAGAAAATGATACAAATGTTAGAAGCAAAGATCAAAGGGATAAATTAGAAGATTGGGTGGATGAAGCGGTTTTAAACTTAGGGAGTGCGGATGGAAGTTTAGATGTGCTTTATATTGGAACCATTTTACATAATGATAGTGTGTTATCTAGAAAATTAAAGCTTGGTTTTTGGAATCCTAAAGTATTTCGCTCTATTGAAGAGTTTCCACAAAGGCTTGATTTATGGGATGAGTATGCCACGCTTTATAGAAATAGCGATTTTAATACAGCTCATCAATTTTATTTAAAAAATAAAGTTTTAATGGATAAAGGGGCTAAGGTTCTTTGGGAAGAGGCAAAAAGCTTAGAGGATTTAATGAAGTTAAGGGCTGAAAATCTAAAAGCTTTCAATAAAGAGCAGCTTAATAATCCAAGAAGTGAAAATCAAATCTTTAGTCTTGATGGTATTAATTTTTATGATGATTTACCACCCATTAATCAGTATTATATGTATATTGACCCAGCAGGAGAAAAAGCAAAAAGTGACTTTACTGCGATTACAATTATTGGTAAAGGTGCAAAGGGCTTTTATGTAGTAGAAAGCATCGTAAAAATTTTAAAAGCACAAAACATTATAAAAACTATTTTTAATCTTCAAAAGCTTTATAAATGTCGTTTGATTGAAATTGAAACTAATGGCGGTCAATTTTTCTTAAAAAAATGGTTACAAGAAAAAAGTTTAGATAGTGGAGTATTTTTGCCTTTGCGTGGTAAAAATAACAGCATTTCTAAGTTTGAACGCATTGAGAGCTTAAGTCTTGCTTTTGAAAATGAAGAGCTTTTTTTACATAAAAGCCAAAGCATGCTTATAAATCAACTTTTAGAATTTCCAGAAGGCAAAAATGATGATGCACCTGATAGCTTAGCAGGAGCATTTTTATTAGCAAGAACTAAAAGTAGTATTAAAAGAAGAAAGCATCATTTTAACTCTGTTTCAAGAATAAGGCGTTTTTAAAGGAAAAATATGAAAAAAGAAACAAAAAGCAAAAGAGAAGTTATTCTAAAAAATAATAGTCTTATTAACACTCTTATAAACTCAAGCTATTTAAATGTGCTTCAAATCAGCGAGAACGATCAAAAAATGATTTTTAAAGATCTAAGCTTTACTCAAGCTCATCAATCACGAAGGAGTGTGATTTTAGCAAAAGAGCTTCAAATCGTTTGTGAAAATGAAAAAATCAAAGAAAGCTTTGAGTATCTTTTTAATCCTGATTTAATAGGGCAAATTTTAGAAACTTATCTTTATGGGCTTAATGTCTTTGAGGTTAATTACAAGTTAAAAGATGGTTTTTATTATCCTATTTTAAAACAAAGAGATTTTAGAAATTTTGGCTTTAATGAAAATGATGAGCTTATTTATAATGGCAATGGATATGATGAATTAGTTGAAGATAAAAAAGCAATTTATGGACTTTTTGGCTCTAATTTTTTATTTAAAAATGGAGATGCATTGTTGGCTAAGCTTTATTTTCCAATAAAACTTAAAAATGCAAGTTTAAAGTTTTGGATGGAATTTTTAGAAAGATTTGGCTCTCCTTGGGCAGTTGCAAAAACAGATAGCGACCCTGATGCACTAGCTTCTGAAATCCATCAAATGCTAAATGGCGATAGTGCGGTTATTGATAAAGAAGAAGAACTTGATTTAATCCAGCCAAAGGCTAAGGCAAATTATAATGAAATAATAGATTATTTAGATAATCAAATAAGAAGCGTGGTTTTAGGAGCTAATTTAAGTTCTCAAGTGAGTGGGGGTTCTTTAGCAGCGGCTGAGTCACATAATCAAATAAGAAAAGATTTAGCTGCCCAAGATGGGCAAATCGTTCTTTTTATTTTAAATCGCGCCATTAAGTTTTTCAAAGAAATCAATCATTTTAAAGATGAGCTTTTTGTGCAGTTTTTTAGCGAAGCAGAACCAAAAAGTGAGCTTTGCGAAAGGGATTTAAAACTTTTTAATATGGGCTTTTGTTTTGATGAAGAATATATTAAAAGAACCTATAATGTAGAAGGAAAACTTATAAAAGAACTTTTAAGCCAAGAAAGCAAAACACTAAAAGACAATGAAGAAAATAAAAAAGCTTTATTTGAAAATAAAGCAAAGTTAGAGAGCTTTGAGGAAGATTTTATTGACAAAGCTTTGGAACAAAAAGAATATTTACAAGTTGATGAGGCTATGGCAAAATTTTTCAAAGAACAGTTTGAAAAAACTATTAAAGAAAGCAAAAATTATGATGAAGCATTTGAAAAACTTCAAGGGAGTTTTTCTAGTCTAAAGCAAGCTGATTTTGAAAAATATCTTTATATGTCTTTAGTTAATTCTAATATCTTGGGATATTTGGAGGATTAAAATGCCAAACGCTAAAATAGGTTTTTTCCAAGAACCAAGTGAAGCTGTTTTATTTTTAAAAAATAAAAAGCCACAAGTTAGCTTTGATTATGATGAGCTTTCACATTCTTCTCATAAAAAAGTTTTTACTATTGCCAAGCTTATAGATGAAAGCTTATTGAAAGATATACAAGATTCTTTAGTAAATGCTATAAAAAATGGAGATAAATTTAGTACTTGGAGTAAGATTGCTGAAGAAAAATTAAAAACTAAGGGTTGGTGGGGTTCAAAAGAAATTATAGATAGAAAAACAGGTGAAATTAAAAAAACCAATTTTAATAGTGCAAGACTAAAAAAGATTTTTGAAGAAAACTCAAGAAAAGCTAAAGCAAAAGCTATCTATGAAAATCAAATGAAAAGCATCAAGCCTTATCTTAAATATTGCACAAAACAAGATTCGCATGTTAGAGATAAGCATAGAGCATTTGATGGCATAGTTTTACATAAAGATGACCCTTTTTGGGATACGCACTATCCACATGTAAACATGCATGATTATGGCTGTAGATGTAAAGTTATAAATCTAGGAGAAAGTGAAGTTAAAGGCTTAAAAATTCCACCTTCAAACACCAAAGAAAGTGAATTTAATGGCTTTAACGATGAAGAGCTTTTAGATGAGCTTTATAAGCAAAAAAACACCGAAGTAATTCAAAATTTCATAAAACTTAACATGCTAAGTATTGCAGCCAAAAAAACAAAAGAAGCTAAGAGTTTTACTCACGAAAAAGAACTTTATACTTGGCAAAAAAGTTTAGATGAAATGATAGATGAAATTATTGTTAAAGATAATCAAAAATATCCTATTAATTTCATTCAAGTGGGTAAAATGGATAAAAACACTAAGGAATTTTTAGAAAAGCTTAACAAAAAAGACTTAGAAGACTTATACTTTACACTTAGCAAAAACAATCTTTTACACGCAAGTCCTAAAAGAAAAGCAAACTACAATCAAGCCTTAAGTGTGGATGAAATCAAGCAAATTGTTAAGGTTTTAGATGAAGCAAAAGAGGTTTATTGGGATAAGAAAGAAGAAAGTTTGGTTTATTTTTTTGATGATATGAAAAATAGTAAAAAAGTGAATAAAATCATTATAAGACATGATTACAAACTAAAAAAATTTGGAAAAACTAATGCTGTTATTACACTTGGGAAAGTGGATAAAGATAGAAAAGGTCTTAAGCACTTAGAAAAAATTAGATAGAGCGGTGGGACTTGCACCCACAATACGATGTGTTCTCGGACTGGTTACCGCACATCCTCAACTACTACATTGCAACCATCAACCCTATCTAACTAAGATAATTTTAGCTTTGCAAAACTAAAAAGGAGTTTAAATGGTTTTAGCTTTAGGAGAATTTGAGTTTAAAGCTTTAAATTTTGATAATTTAGAAAGAAGCTTAGAATACAACATACAAAGTCAAAATAGACTTAATAATCATAATGCTTTATTTGCAAGTTCCAAAGAAAGTGAAAAGATTAAAATACAAGGCAAAACCTTACCTTTAAAAGGGGATAGAAACACTTACTTAGATAAACTTGAGAATATGGCAAAAGAACAAAAATCTTATATTTTAATAGGAGCTAATGGAAAGTATTATGGTAAGTTTGTGATTTTAGCTTTAAATGAAAATAGAAGTGCATTTGTAGATGGAAGTGGCTTTGTAGCACAAAGCTTTAGTATGGATTTGGAAAGGGACTTTGATGAATAAAATTTATATAGCTAAAAATAATGAAAGGCTTGATAGTATAGTTTATAAACATTATAAAAATTTACAATGTTTTGAGCAGGTATTAATAGCTAATCCAAAATTAGAACCTATTTTAAAAGCAGGAGATAAGATTATTCTACCGCAACTTGAAATCAAAGAGGATAAGGAAAAAGCCTTATGGTAAGAAAACCAAGATTTAAACTTGTTGCAAAAGGAAAAGATGTTACACAAAAGCTTTCTAAAAATATTATCAGTATTTCTTATGAAGATAAAGAAGGTAGCGAAAGCGATGAGATTAGCTTAAGCTTTTTTGGGCTTTACTCTAAACCATTGTTTGGGGATAGTTTAGAACTTTGGCTTGGTTTTGAAAAGCTTTTTAAATGTGGAACTTTTAATGTAAATGTTGTGAGCAAAAATTACACTTTAAATACTACCGAAGTAAGGGCTAGTGCTGTTAATTTTAGTGGAAAAAATGACACAAACATAAAAGATAAAAAAACAAGAAGCTTTGAAAATACTACACTTTTTACTATAGCAAGTAAATTAGCGAGTGAAAATAGTTTAAAGATAAAAACAAGTGGAGAGGATCAAAATATCGTAAGTATATTACAAAACAATCAAAATAACTTAGAATTTTTATATAAGATTTGTTTTGAATATGGATTTATTTGCATGATTAAAGAAAATACCTTAATCATAACACCAAAAGATGGAAAAATAGGAGATAATGCTGCAAACATTACAAGTAAAAATGAAAAATTACCTTGTTTTGAGATAGCCTTATGTGAATGTAATTCATTAGAAATTTCAGAAAGTGATAGAAATGAATACTCTGCTGTGATAGTAGAGTGGCAAGATATAGATGAAGCAAAGATAAAAAGTATAAAAGTAGGAAGTGGGGAAAATATTTATAAAATGCACATATCACAACCAAAAAGTGATAATGAAGCTTTTAAAAAGGCACAAAGCAAGCTAAATGAGCTTCAAAAAGGTGGAGTAAATGGAAGATGTGAGCTTATAGGAAGAGAAATAAGAGCTGGTGGCAAACTTAAGATTAAAGATATTAATATGGATCATTATGAATTTAGTATCAAGAGCGTGAGTCATAATTTTAATGACTCAGCTTATGTGATTAGTGTTGAGTTTGAGAGCTAATCTTTTTGCAAATTGATGCTGTTCTAAACATCATATATAAGCCGTTCATACCTAGTCCTATTTTTGTATGTTGTTTTTTATTACTCTCTTCTGATTTCATGTGACTACCTTTAAGTTCAGACAAAACCATTTGTAAAGCTTTTTTATGAAATGTATCTTCTAGTTTTACATTTTCAATTTCTAACAATTTCAACATACATACAATAGAGGTTGATATTGATAAAATAGCGAGTTCTTTTTGCTCAATATAAAGAGCATCAGCTAACAAATACCCATACCAAGCCAAAATTTTATAAGGACAAACATCTTCTACTACAAGTTCATAGGCAATAGCATAATTAATATACTGTTCTAAAATTTCATTTATAATTTTTTCTTCAAATTCTTTTGTAAGTGAAATTTTTATATCCTTAACTTGCTTCTCATAGCTTTTGGCAAAAGTTTGTTGAAAAAACAATATAAGAGAATGCATCTTTGCAGCATCAAAATGCACAAAAGGTTGTGCGATTCTAGACATTTTTATATTCTCTCACAAGTGATATTGCTTGATTGCTAGTATTTTCTACTACTTCTTTTATAACATCATCATTTTGTAGGCTTGAAAGGAATTCTGCAATTTCTCTACTACTACCATTGTGCGGTCTTTCATTTTCATTTTTAGTAAATACTACCTTTTGATTTTGAGTTTTCTCATGCAATTTGCTTTCAAAAATTTTTTGAATATCCCCCACAGTCATCACATTTATCCTCTAATTTAAAATAAACAATTGAATATTAATATAACATATTATACTTAAAACTATAGTAAAAAATATCAAATTAAATTGAAGTTTATTATCAAAATAGTCTAAGTTAAAACAAGCTTGGCTCTAAATTTTCTCTTAATTCTTTAGTGATTAAATACACAGCATTTAAGCTTAAATCATATTTTTTTGCACATTCTACACTTGCATTTTTAGTGGTTAAACCTTGTTTTATAAGTGTTTTAAAATCTTGTTTTAATTCTTCATCTCTCATTAAAGTCTTGTAGCTTGGGATATAAATATTTCCACCACCAAATTCTTTTAAAATCTCACGCTTATCATTATTTTTCACAAAATCAATAAAATAATCAAAATATTCACTATTAGAGAGCACATTAAGCCTTAAATAAAGATTTTTAAAATTTTATCTAAAAAAATAAAATTTGGTAAATTGAGATTATAATTACATTTTTACATAAAGGAAAAACAATGAAAAAACTCTTATCTATTCTATTATTCTCATCTTTATCTTTATTAGCTAGTGATAATTTCAATGAAAGCAAAAAAGAATTAGTTGAGCTTTATGATAGCTTAGGTAGTGCTTATCAATATGATTTTTATTGTAATGCTCCATTTAAATCAAATAAAAAAGGAAAATACACTAAGTTTGAAGTAGTTAAAAGTGATCTATACACTCCACGCAATGAATATACTAAAAAAGGTAAAATCAATCAAAGAGCAAAACGCATAGAATGGGAGCATATTATGCCTGCACAAAACTTTGGAAAGCATTTACCTTGTTGGAGAGAAGGTGGTAGAAAAGCTTGTCAAAATGATCCACTTTTTGCAAAAATGGAAGCTGATAAACAAAACCTAGTTCCTGCTATAGGCGAGATTAATGGCGATAGAAGTAATTTTAGATATGCTGAAGCTCCTTTGAATTTAGAATATACTCAATATGGAAATTGCAAAGTATATACAGACTTTAAAGCAAAAAGATTTTATCCTGCTAATTATTCTAAAGGATATATTGCAAGAAGCTATTTATATATGAGTAAAACATATAATATTAGATTATCAGATCAAGAAAGAAAACTTATGGAATCTTGGGACAAACAATATCCTATGAGTGAAAAAGAAAAAAGAATTAGGGAATTAACTAGATAGCTCAAGCTAGATTCATTCTAAATCTAGCTTAATATCATGAATGAGAGAATCAAGGTTTATATGGCAGTAATCTTGTTTTTCACGCATTGCATCATTAGCTTCTTCTCTAATGCTACCCACAAGATTAATTAAAACATCAAACTTTTCATTAAATTTGATTTGAGTTTCAAAACCTTTATAAAATACGACAATATTTTCTTTGTCAGCTTTTAAAACAAGCTCTGATTGCTTTTCTATTACCAAAGATAAAAAAGTTCCATTTTTAGTATAAAGCTCTAAAATCATTTTAATATCCTTTTGTTTTGATGAGACAACCTTGTGCTTTGCACTCTCTGTGAGATTAGCTTCGCTTAGCTGAATGTGTGCTGTTGTTTTCTAAATTTTTAAGCCCTAAAATGACTTTATTAGCATCTTCTATACTTAAATACCAAAGATGTAAAGGTCGCTTTTTAATGATATTATTAATAAATTCTCTTAAAGCCCATTGTGTAGGATTTTTAGCATTTTTACTCCAAATAGCTTGTATCATATTAAGCTGTTTTTTTGTAGCCCTTCCACTTTTGGTATTTTCATTTTTAAAATATCTTGCTTTTTTAGTGTTTTTTAAGAACTTTTCATCATACCCCAAAGCTATAGCAAAATCTCTAAGTTCCTCAATGCTTAAATCTTTGGATGAGCTTTTACCATACCTTTCATTTAATATCCAGCGATAGCTTTCATCATCGCTTAAATGAGCATCTTTTCTTAGAGTATGAATTATTTTTATAAGTTGTTTTTTAAGATTTTGCATTCAAATCCTTTTTAATATTGTTTTTTATAATAATTTGAAGTTCTAAAAATTTTTCTTTTAAAACATTATCGTGAATATGAAAGTTTCCCGTGCTTTTTTCAATAAAGATTTCTTTTTTAAAAACTTCTTTTTCTTGTATGTTTTTTAAAATTATAAGCTCTGCTTTTATATCCTTAAAAATAAGCATATAATTCTTATAAAAAAGTTCAAAATTTTGTTTGTAAATAATCCTTAATTGAGCTTTTATCAATTCTTTTTTTGTGTTAAATTCCATTAAAGCAGTGGTATTTGTAAAATAAAAAACTAAAATTTTATTTTTTATCACAGCCTGTTTAAAGAATTTTTGTATTAAAAATTTTTCTAAACTTTTTATAGACATATTTTGTAAGGCTTGATAAGCTCTTAATTTTACAAAAAACACACTTTCATCATTAAAAGACTTTGAAGTAAGAAATTTCACAAACCATCCTTTAAAAACTTAATCAAACCCATTGATTTAATGGGCTTTGTTAAATTCTTATATTTTGATTTTTACTAAATTATCCTTGTATATATCTATAAGAAGTTTTAACTCTTGTTGTTGAATTTCCAATCGCTTAATGCTTTCTTCTTGTAGTTGTAAATTTAATTCTAATGCTTGTAAGTTTAACATCAAAAGATCTTTTTGCTTTTTACTATAGTAATAATTTAAAACCAAAGCTATTATAAAAAGAACTATAAACAAAATATACCACTCATTAAAAACAATACCTTTTATATTCATTTTATCCTCCTATATTAATCTTCATTTATATTTTTAACTATTTCTTGCCATTCTTTGTCGCTTTTAATCGTTTGGTTAAGTTCATTTAAAAGCTCCTTAGCTTCATCGTTATCTAATTTAAAAAATAAAGCTTTTATCGTTTTTTCAGGGTAAGTTCTGCTAACTCTTCTAAAGAACTCTTCTTGCTGGTCATTATCTAAATTATTAAAAAGTTCTATGATTTCATAAAGAGAGACAAGCTCCAAATCATCCGTACTAATCTTTGCATTTACATACATTCTCATCCTTTTGTTTTAAATTAAGTTTTAAAAACTTAATCAAGCCCATTAAATCAATGGACTTTGTTAAATTTTTCTTTTTTTAAATCTAATTTTTTGCTTTGCACTCATTCTCTTTTTTCTTTTAAATCTTTGTTTTTTTAGTTTGGGTTTGTTTTTAGAATTAATGGCTAAAAAGCCATTAAAATGAGCTGTTTTTGCTTTAAAAACACTATTTAAAAGTCCAAAAGCCACTAAAGAAAGTTTTCTCATTTTTCAATCTCCAAGCTTTCAATACGAGGTTCTATTCTAAAATTATCTTTTACCACTCTTTTAAGACCAAGCTTTACTAAAGTACTATCTTCAAGCCCTACAATAGCATCTTTATTAAGCTCTTCTTTGTAGCTAATACAATCATTAAGCCCATAGCTTTTAAAAGCTTTTACAAGAGCTTCTAGCTTTTCTTTTACTCTTGGTAAAGGCACACTCTCGCTTATGCGATAGCCAATTTTTCCAAAGGTAAATTCTTTAGATCTTTTTTCAGCAAATTCATGCTTGTTGTTTTCACAAAAGGTGCTAATACATTGTTCCATATATTTAAGCTCATCGTTTAAAACTTTAATTTTACCCGCATGAGCTTCTTTGATTTCATTACAAGCTAAAGTTACATCACCATTAATCTTTTCTATCTTTACACTAAGTTCAGCTATTTTTTTAAGCGCTAAATTAACATCTTCAAAACTTTTTATTTCCATTTGTTCTCCTTTAAATTGTATTTTCTAATTTGGTAATCCCAAAGAACCACGCCATACCTTAAAAGTATCGCGTGTTTAATTCTTTTTCTAACTATTCTCAAACCCTTTTTATAAGGGCAAATCCAATGTTAATTCTTTAATGCCAAGCTTTTTAGCTAATGCTAATTCTTCTTGCATACCTTGTGAATACTTAGCATCTTCATGAGTACTCATATAAAAATATAATCACTTGCTTTTAAAAGCTCTAATCCCATTTTTAAAGCTATTTCTCTGTGTTTTTCTTCATCTAAATAGCTAAATTGTAAAATAGGTGAAACAGGTGTAAAGCCTTCACATTCACGCATGATTTTTAAGCATTCTTGCGTTGCTATGCTAATAGCTTGTGCTTTTCTTTGACTTTCTCTTACAGCTAAAGCTTTATAAGGGGAAGCTATATAAACTATTGCCATGAATTTTCCTTTCTAATAAATTTAAGTTTTAAAAAACTTAATCAAAGTGCTTTAATTAAGCACTTTTGTTAAGCTTTTATTCTTAAGTTATAATTTTAAATTGCTTTTCTATTAGGCAATGTTTTACCTACAAAACCACCTAAATTAAAGCCTTTGTTAAGCTTTTTGCTCTTTTCTTGATTGATTATTTTTAAAGCAATATGATCAGGATAGATTCCTTTTAAAATATCTATAAACTCACCGCTTTCTTTGTAAATAATATTTATGCCTTTTACCACATACAAAGAAGCACTATAATCAGCTCTTTCGCCTCTAATCATTCTTCTCATTTTCTTTCTCCTTGTATTAAATTTTCTTTTTTTACTCTTTGCTCTTCTAAAGCTTCTAAGGTATCCATAATCTCTCTCCATTTTTCTTTGTTTTTTGGATGAGCTAGCTTTTTTAAAGCAGATTTATATATTTGCCCAACTCTAACTCTTGAGATATTTAATTCCCTAGCTATTTCTTCAAAATTCATTCTTAGCCTAATAGTAAATATCCAGCTGCAGCTTCAATATGCTTTATTTCTATACTTTTACCATCAGCAAAATCACTAGCTCTTTTTAAAAGCTTTTCGCTTTTTCTAAAATTACCTCTAGCTAAATTAAAAACCAAATCTATTGCTTTTTTATCTCTTAAGGAAAAATAATCACAAAGAGCTTTTAAATCATCATTTTTTAAGCCCTCTTTGTTTTGATAGCAAAGTCCTTTTAATTCCCATTTTGCACCAATTCTAGAGCTAAGCTGTCCATATTCGTTATAATCATTTCTACCAACACCTGTAAGATTGTTTTTAAGTTTTTTAGTTCCTACTAAAATCAAAGCAGTGTTTGAAAAATCATATATGCGTCTTAAGCACTCAAGTGCTCTAAAAGGTAAGTGTTCACTCTCATCTATAATTAAAACTTTTGAAGTTCTTGATAACTCACTAGCTATGCCTCTAATCTTATCATCAAGTGAGCCTTTAAAACACACATTAAGTTTGTTTTCAAGACCGCTTAAAAGCATTCTTTTGCTAGTTTCAGTAGTAGCTTCAAACAAAACTACCCTTGTGCCATTTTTATTAGCATATTCTTTAATAGCTCGGCTTTTACCAGTTCCTGCTTCGCCTATGATAACTCCCATTTCACGATTACACATAGCATTTTCTATAGTTACATTAATTGCTTTTACATCTTTTGTAACTATAAAAGGTGTTTGTAGTTCTTTAATGCTCTTTTCTTCTACGAAGCTTTTTATATACTTTTCAAGCAATGGTTCTACTTTAGTAGCATATTTATAAGCTCTACCTTCTTTCATGTATCCAACCATATAGCTTTTATTAATACCTAAGCGATCAGCTAAGTTGTTTTGAGAGATGTTTTGTGTATTTAAAAATCTCTTTGTTTGTTCAACTAAATCCATTTTTCATCCTTTTGTTTTTTTGCTAAGTTTTTAGATTTTAAAAACTCTTTAAAACTTGAATTAATCAAGCTTTAAACAATTTTTAACCAGCAAAATACTTTCTATCCATAAAAGCTTCCATGTCAAATTCGCTTTCATTATTTGTAGTTTCTTTTTTAGAGTTTAAAATAAGCTCATCAGCACTGGTATCATTTTTAATTTTTTCAAGTTTTCTTTGTGTTGCTAAATTTTCTTTAGCAAGTGATTTTTGTTGTACTTCTTTAGCTTTTATAAGTGAGTTTTCAAAAGCAACTTGTAGATCTTGTAAGTCTTGTTTAATATTAAGTTTAGTAAAGGCCGCAATTTCATCTTTTTTAAGCACTTCTTTGATGGCTTTAACTTCGCTTTCATAGCCTTTTTTAAGTATTTTAAAGCTTTCTTTGCTAAGTTTGGCGATACTTTCATCAAGTGCTAAGCAAATAAAATTTCCCATCATATCATAGATAAAAAGCTCTTTGATATTATCGATATTTTGTACACATTTAACCTTTGTTCCAACACTTGGCATTAAGGCACTTTTATAAACTCTACCTTCAAAGTTAATACCTTTTTTGCCAACAACTCTAAGTTCCTTATTACCTGCATTAAATAAAAATTCTTCATAAGATATTTTTACTATAGCTCTATCACATGAGTTCCAAAGTTCAAGTGGTGTTTTAACGCCTTTTTTACGACGTACTTTAGACATATTCCATTTAATTACTTCAGCTTCTAAAAATTCACAAGCCTCATTAAAGGTATGAAGTAGTTTTTGATTAGTCTTTTTAGTAAAACCGTATTCATCTTTAGCATGTCGTTCTTTTTTAGGAGTTTTTTGCTCAATAGCTTCTCTTTTAGCTAAATTTGATCCTATTGCTCCATGAAATAAAGAAATACCAGCATGCTGAAGTGTTCCAAATCTTCTTTCAACTAAAGCCTTTTGTTCTCCCGCATAAGCAATAGCTGCATCGTAAGTTATATTAAGACCATCAAGTAAGCTTTGAAAATCTTTTGAAAGATAATCTTTACCATTATCCCCTTTAATCATATCAGGCTTACCAAACTTATCTATAGCTTTCCATAAAAGGCGTATTAAGCTTAAAGAATTAGATTTTTTTACTAAAGTAGCTACTCCCATACCACTAAAGACATCAACGACACTTAAAATATGAGGGCGGAAAGGCTCGAAAGTTTCATCATCTCTAACTATAAAATCAGCTGGAGAGCTATCGATTTGCCAACACATATTTTTCATATCATAAAGCTCTCTTTGATTGCCAAGTGCAGGTAAAAACTTACTTTTTGCTTTATCTAAACCCTGAGTGATAATACAATGTTCTAATGGTTTATCTTTATAGTAGTTTTTAATAAAGTTTTGCAAGGTTTTTACACTAAAAAGCGGTTTTACCTCTCCTAAATCAAAACCTATAAAGTCATAGTTTTCTTTTTGTGCTGCCTCTTTGTGAATTTTCCACCAAAGCTCAGTGAAATTAAAGCCACCTGCTGCAAAGGAGCGATACTCTCTTAAAGCATACTCTTGTATCCAAGCACTAAGCTTGGTTTTATCCTTGCGATGAAGTCCGCGAGTGTCGATAAGACCTAGAATGCCATGAGCTTTGAAGGATTGTTGCCATTTCATAAAAATATCTTTTTTAATATTTAATATTTCTAAGGCTCTTTTTTGTTTTAAACCACCTTCAATATATTTTTCCACTTGCTTAAGTAGTTTTACTTTGCTTCTCGCATCTTCTTTAAGCTTATCACTTAAATTTTCAAATTTTAAATTTAAAACAGCCAAATCATTGTCTATTTTTGGCTCTGTTAAATTTAAATTTTTCTCTTCAATAATGCAATTTGTATTATTTTCACTTATAATCCCACTCAATTTAACTTCTTGCATTTTTTCATCATAAATTAAAGTATTTTTACTGATTAATTCTTGGTTAAAGGCGGTTAAAATCTGCTCTTTACTTATTTTAAATAGTAGTTTTTTGCCACCTCTGCCACCATTAGCATTATCTACTTTTAACCATTTGTATTTATTTGATTTTCTAGTTACTGCAAGTCTTAAGGCGCCTTCACTTACATTAAAAACCTGTGAAGCTTCTTTGGTTTCTAAGAAATACATTTTACTTTAAACCTTGTGGAAGCTCGTTAATAATACCAAGCTCTAATAGTTTTTCAAATACAACTTTTGTACTACCTTTAGTATTTCTTTGACCTGTAATTTCGCCTTTAATAACTCTATGTAAAATATCATAACTGATATTATGTGTTCTAGCAAAGGCTTTTACATTAATAGCGTTGTTTTCAAAATATGCTTTAATCATATTTTTCCTTTAATACTTCAATTTTAATTGAAGTTTATTTTTGATTGTGATAAAATTTCAATTTTAATTGAAGTATTATACTATTAAAAGTTAGTATAAGTCAAGAAAAAAACTAATTTTTAATAGTATTTTTATCGAGGTTGTAATTTTATGGAAGTTTCAAATATACTACAAAAAATGTTCGAAGCAATAGGTGTTAAAAATAAAAATCAACTAGCAAAGTATCTAAATATAGAAAATAGCTTTATAGCTGGCTGGGAGAAGAGAGGTAAAATTCCTGAAAAATATATTTATAAAATTTCTCAAGATAGCAATTTACCATATGAATATTTTTTAAATAATACTAATAAAAATGAGTATAATACTAACAAATGCAACCAAAGTGCCACTTTTTACTCTATACCAAAACTTAATATTTCAGCTTCTGCTGGTGGTGGCAATGAATTAATAGGATTAGAAGAATATGAAACTGGTGAAATGCTAGAGCTTAGTAAAGCTTTTTTTAAAACAACACCAAAGAATTTAAAAGCTATTAAAGTTGATGGATATTCTATGGTCCCGATGCTTCTACCTGATAGCTGGGTAGTATTTGAAGAAACACATGAGTATCAAGGAGATGGATTATATATTTTAAATTTTGATAATCAACTTATGGTCAAGCTTTTGCAATTAAATCCAATAAGTAAAATTTTGGATATTATTAGTGTTAATAAGGATTACAAAAGCTACAGCATAGACCTAAAAGACTCACAAATTGAGTTAATTATACAAGGCAAGGTTCTGCGTTCTATTATATAGTTTAAGGATTTAAAATGAATGTTGTATTATTAATATTAATAATTATTTTTATTATTCTTTTATGTAATTATTTATATAGAAGAATAAAAGGAATGCCAGATAAATCACTGAAAGAAACTTGGAGTGATCTTAAACTTGAATGGTATAAATACAAGCAAGAAAGTAAAGAAGATTGGGATAAGTATAAGCAAAAATGTAAAAAAATTGATGAAGAATATAGACAAAAAACACAAACAATAAATGAGGAATTTGCAAAGAAAAAAGAACAAAAAGACTTAGTAAAAATAGAAGACTCTTATAAAGAAATATATGAAGAATATAAAAACTTTTCTATAGATGAACGAGGCAAATTTTTACATAATTTGCTTTTAAACGATCAAGATGAATATGTAGAAGTGTTAAGATTTATTCAAATCGCAGAAGAAAGCGTTGATATAGCTTTAAAATCAAAAAATAAAGATGTTGCAGAAAGCAGAAGAAAACTTGCATTAGAAATGGAACAAAAAATACAAGAAAGACATCCTAAAGCTTATGGTTTAATTGCTGGTATCATTCAGTTTTTAAAAGATAATTATGATGTAAGTCTTTTTGAAAATCAATGTATTAAGTATTATGAAGACGCTAAGAAACTAAAAACCATTAAATCTAGGCAAAAAAGAATTGATTGTATAAATGATTTAATAAAAGAAGCTGAAATAAATCCTAAAATTGATAAAAAAATTATTGATTTTTGGAAAAATAAAGTAAAAGAAATATAATAATTACATTTTAAGTTTAAGCTTTGTGGAAAATTAAAATTACACCAAAAAGTGTATTTTTATTTTTCTAAGGTGTATTTTTATTTTTCCGCCGACACCTTCTTATGCAAGAGCTTTACTAATGAGTCTTTTTGCTTTTTATTTATTTAGTAAAAATATTAAAATACTCAGTTTTAAATTTTTATTTTTAAGTATAGTATTTTGCATTAGCATTTTTCCAAAACTTCTTTTTAGCGTCGGGTTTTTATTTTCTATTTTAGGAGTTTTTTATATTTATTTATATCTTCATCATTTTAAAGATCAATTTTCAAATTTTACTCATGTTTTTTTGCTAAATATCTGGACTTTTTTAGCAATGATTATCCCTGTATTATACTTTTTTCCTCTACTTAGCTTTCAGCAATTTTTAGCCATACCTTTAAGTTTAGCCTTTATAATATTTTATCCTTTGGTTTTAATCTTGCATACTTTCTCTTATGGAAATTTATTAGATTTATATTTAATGCATTTTTTTGAGTTTAAAATGCATGCGATTAATCTATCAATACCTTTTGTGTTTTATTGTATTTATTTAATTTTATCTTTAATCGCTATATTTAATAAATACTTAGCTCTTTTTATAATTTCTCTTGGGCTTATTCCCTTTATTTTCTTGATTTAAAAGCAAATAAGCCTTTAAGCCCAAAAGATAAATAATCCAAGATATATAAATCCACAAAAAGAAAAATAATATTACAGAAAAAGAACCATATACATTTAAATAAGTTTTATTATATACAGCATAATACACAAAAATCATCTTAGAAATATACCAAATTACAGAAGCGCCAAAAGAACTGATAAGTAAGGTTTTTAAATCACCTTTTTTGCTTACTGAACTTGAATAAGATACAAAAAATAAAGCCCATACAATCACATAGGGCAAAATCTCAAAAAAATTTAAAGCAATATTAAAATCATCTAAGGTTTTTTGTATAAAACCTGAAATATAAAAACTCACCCCAAGTCCAAGTGGAGTTAAAGTTGCCAAAGTCCAATAAGAACTTATACTGTGCCAAAGACTTTTAGAATCTTCTTCTAAAAGCTTATTAATCACATAATCATAACCTGAAAAAAACGCCAAAGAAGTCAAAGCCATAGCAAAAAGCCCTATAAGTCCTAAATTTACGCTGTTTTTTAAAAATGTATTGATATATTGTATGATTAATTCTTGTTGAGTTGGGATTAAAAAAGTAAAAATTAAATTTTTAATTTTTTCTTGATACATTTCAAAACTTGGAATTTGAGTAAAAACCCAAAAACACAAAAACAAAAGTGGTATTAAAGACAAGATAGTATAAAAACTCAAAGCCGCAGCATAATTTAAAATTTCTTTATCTCTTAAAGCCAAAAGAATTTTAAAAAAGTTTTTAAAATTCATCAAAGTCCCATTTTGAAAGGATTGAGTATATTATTTGGATCAAATGCTTTTTTGATATTTCTCATTAAGTCCATTTCAGCTTCGCTAAAAGCAAGCTTCATAAAAGGAGCTTTTGAAATGCCTATACCATGTTCTCCACTTAAAGTCCCACCCAAAGAAACTGTAAGCTTAAACACCTCTTCCACGGCTTCATAGCCTTTTTTAACTAATTCAGGATTGTTTTTATCACTTACCATTACATTAGTATGCACATTGCCATCGCCAGTATGACCAAAACAAGGGATTTTAAAACCATATTTTTTAGAAATTTCAGCTATGCCTTTTAAAAGCTCAGGTAGTTTTGAACGTGGTACTGTAATATCTTCATTAAGCTTTAAATTTCCATACATTGCTATACTTTGAGAGCAATTTCTTCTAGCAAACCAAATATTAGCTGCTTCTTGCTCATCTTTTGCTATTTTAAACTCTCTTACACCAGATTCATAAAAACTCTCTTGCAAGATTTTCAAATCCGCTTCCAAAGCCTCTTTCACATTACCATCTACATCAGCGATTAAAATCGCACCCGCATCTATAGGCAAGCCTTTTTGGAATTTTTGCTCTAATGCTTGTATGCTTAATTGATCTAAAAATTCCATAGATACAGGAGTTACACCTTTAGCTAAAGTTTTATAAACTGCATTCATCGCTTCATCAATGCTATTAAAAATCCCCATAGCTGTCTTTTTAAACTTTGGTAAAGCAACTAGTTTTAAAGTAATCTCGCTAAGTACAGCCAAAGATCCCTCACTTGCTATTAAAATTCCAGCTAGATTATAACCCGCTACATCTTTTATGGTTCTTTTACCTGCTCTAATAATTTCTCCATTAGGTAAAACTGCTCTTAAGGCCATTACATAATCTTTAGTTATACCATACTTAGCAGCCCTCATACCCCCTGCATTTTCGCTTACATTTCCCCCTAAAGAAGAATACTCCATACTAGCAGGATCAGGTGGATAAAATAAACCATATTCTTTTACTTTTTCTTGCAAAGCCATATTTATCACACCAGGCTGTACCACTGCGACTAAATTTTCAAGATCAATTTCTAAAATTTTATTCATATGTTTTTCAAAGCTTAACACCACTCCACCGTTAACAGCTAAGCTTCCACCGGTAAATCCACTGCCTGAGCCCCTAGGAATAACGATGATTTTATTTTCATTGCAATATTTTAGAATTTGACTAATATCATTTTCATCTCTTGGAAAAAGCACCCCATCAGGCAAATAATGCTTTTTAGTAGCATCATAACTATACGCTCTTTTATGGATAGGATCAAAATGCGCATTTTCAACCCCTAAAAGATCTTGAAAGAATTTTTGATGAATTTCTTGCATTATTTTTCTCTAGTTAAACTAATTAATTTTTCATAATATACATAATAATTTCCAATAGCCTCATCATTTAAGCTAAAAATATCACTTTTATAACCTGTAATTCTTGAATAAAATGGAATTTGCAAACTTTGAGCTTGCGGTATGGCAAATTCTTCAATCTTGCCAAAGTCTTGACAATCAACTATCTCAGCTTTATTTTCTAAAGCTACCACTAAAAGCCCAACAGCATTTTTTGAACAAAAAGATCTAAAATCTGATCTTCTTGGGGTTTGGCGGTATTCTTGTATCATATGAGCACCAAATAAATCAGGGTGTAAAAAATAAATTCCATTTAATTTTTGCGCTATAAAATCATACACACTTTTATCAGGAGCTACAATCAAAGCTCTATCGTATAAATAATTTAAAACTATTTTATCGCCTACTTGTGGCAATACATTTGGCAAAGGCATAGCATCTTGAGCTAACATATCAAAAACTTTAAATTGTAATTTAACTAAGCCATTTTCACGTCCTATCACACTAGCTCTTGCAATAATAGATTTTTGTGTATCAATTTCATGTACAACTATACCACTTGAGTGCAATAAAATTCTAGGATCATCTTTTATATAACCATAAATATCATCTACTTTTTCAAGTTTTGTTTGTATTAAATCAAAATTTTTAGCTTGCAAAAATGCTAAAAAACAGCAAAGCATTAAGATAATTCTTGACAATTTATACTCCTTAAAAAGTGTAAAAAATAAATTATATTGTTTTTTCCTTACAAAATTGTAAGAAAAATTAAGTAAAATACAAATTTATGTTTAAATTTTAGAAGGCTTTAGATTATCATGAAAAAAATTTTCATATCTTTACTTATATCCATAAAACTTTTTGCTATTTCAAGTGTTGAAGAACTTTCTTGGGAAAATGGCAAAACCTTACTTGATTTTTTACAAGATCATTCTATACCACTTAATTTATATTATAATCTTGACACCGAAGATAAAGAACTAAGCGCAGAAATCACAAGTGGTGTTAAATACCAAATGCTAAAAGATGAGCAAGGTGAGCTTGAACAAGTTTTAATCCCAATTAGTGATGATTTACAAATTCATATTTACAAAAATAATGAAAACAAATTTGTATTGAGTTTTACCCCTATTTCTTACACTAAAGAAAAAAGAACTATTCGCGTAGCTATTAATAACTCAGCTTATCAAGATGTTTATGATGAAAGTGGCAGTGTAACCTTAGCAAGAGCTATGGTGAGAGCTTTTAAAAATAGTGTTAATTTTAAAAATGTCAGAAAAGGCGATAGTGTAGTATTAATTTATGAGCAAAAAAGAAGACTAGGAAGACTTTTTGGCGACATCAACATCCAAGCAGCTTTAGCTAACATTAGAGGTAAAGAATATTCTGTGTTTTTATATAAAGATTCTTATTACAATGCTCAAGGAAAAGAGCTTGAAAATTTCTTTTTAACCAAACCTGTTAAATACACAAGAATTTCAGATCGCTTTACTAGGGCAAGATATCATCCCATCTTAAAACGCTATAGAGCGCATTTAGGTATTGACTATGCGGCTCCAACAGGTACTCCGGTTAAGAGCGCAGGAGATGGAACGATTAGTTTTGTTGGGACAAAAGGTGGTTATGGTAAGGTTGTACAAGTAAAACATGTATCAGGCTATATGACTTTATATGCTCATCTTAGCCGTTTTGCAAAAATCAAACGCGGTCAAAAAGTTAAACAAGGCCAAGTGATTGCTTATGTAGGTTCTACTGGTATGAGTACTGGGCCACATTTGCATTTTGGACTTTATCTAAATAACAAAGCAATTAATCCTGAAACCATAGTAAAAATTCCAAAATCAAGCCTAAGCGGTAAAAACAAAGAAGAATTTTTAAAAATGGCAAAAGAGTATGAAAATCGCTTGCAAAGCATTGATGAAAACTATAAAAATCCACCAAAAGAACAAAATATAGAAAATTCTATGGAGCTTTGAGATGATGAATGATTTTTTAGAAGCACAAGAACTTTTAAAAAATATTTCCAAAGATCAAAGCACCTATGAAACCAATGAAGCCCTAAAGACTATCAAAAGATATAACGAAGAGCTTTATTTGCAAACTCTTAAATCTTTTGATACTTATACACTTGCAAATGTAGCTACTATAACGCCTGAACATATCTTAGAAGATATTTTAGAACACTTAAGTATTATAAAGATTGCAAAAGCGGTAGAAGAGCTTGAAAGTGATGACGCAACAGATTTGATTAAACGTTTTGAAGAGCTAAATCCACAAAAAACTTTAGCTATTTTAAACCGCTTAAGTTCAGAAGACAAAGAAGAAATTTTACGCCTTAAAAATTATGATGAAAATACTGCGGGTGCTTATATGCAAACAGAAATTTTCACAGCTTCTATTGATGAGAGTATAGAAAAGGCTATTAAAAGATATAGAATTTTAAAACACTCAGGACAAGTGGATCAAATTTTTCAAGTTTATATCATAGATAATCAAGGAAAGCTTTGTAATGCTATCAACTTAAGTGATCTTTTGATTTGGGATTTTAAACTAAGTTTTGCAGATATTATTAAAAATAATAGCGAAAAATATAAATGTTATAGCATTAAAGATCATGAAGATATACAAAAGGCTATTGATATAGTAGAAGATTATGATTTGAGTGTTTTAGCGGTTGTAAGTGATGATGGAGTGCTTTTAGGTAGAATTACCTATGATGATATCCATGATTTAATCCAAGAAAATGCAACAGAACAAATTTATAACTTAGCCGGAGTTGATGAAGACGCCGAAGAAGAAAGCGCTTTTAAAGCAGCTAAAGCTAGAGCTTTTTGGCTTATGATCAATCTTACCACCTCATTAATCTCAGCTAATATAATTAGCCTTTTTTCAGGCGAAATAGAACAACTTGTAGCCCTAGCAGTACTTATGCCTATCGTAGCTTCTATGGGAGGCAATACAGGCTCACAAGCTTTAGCAGTAACAGTTAGAAAACTTTCACTCAATGAAGTAGAATTTAAAGACGCTAAAAAAGTTATATTAAGAGAAAGTGGAATTTCTTTATTAAATGGGCTTATATTTGCTAGTATTATGAGCATTATAGCCTTTATATGGTTTAAAACAGCTCTTTTAGGACTTGTTATAGCCTTATCAATGCTAATTAATCTAGCCTTAGCCGGTTTTGTAGGTTCTTTTGTACCATTAACTTTGAAAAAATTTAAAATCGATCCTGCGGTAGGATCGAGTGTAGTGATTACTGCAATTACTGATGGTTTGGGATTTTTTAGTTTTTTACTTTTAGCAAAAATGATTTTATTATAAAAAAGGGAAATTATGTCAAGCATTATATATAAAGATCAAGAAATAGAACTTATAGGAGATGAGCTAGAAGTTGGCGATAATGCTCCAAAAATAACTCTAAGAACCAAAAACCTCGCCCCAGTAGAAATAGCACCACCAGGAAAAACTCAAATTTTACTAACTTTTCCTAGCTTAGACACCCAAGTATGCTCTAAACAGGCAAAAGAAACTAACAAAAGATTAGCTTCTATGAAAAATATTGAAGTTATTATTATTAGTATGGATTTACCTTTTGCTATGGATCGTTTTTGTGCTACTGAAGGGGTTGATGATATTATTGTAGCAAGTGATTTTGCTTTTAAAGATTTTGGCACTAATTATGGAGTTTTAATAGGCGATAGTGTGTTTGCAGGATTACTAGCAAGAGCAGCCTTTGTAGTCAAAGATGGAAAAATAGTGTATAAGCAACTCGTAGAAGAGCTAATGGGAAAAATTGATTTTAAGGATTTAGAGCTTTTTATGCATAAAAATTATGGTTACCCTTTGAATTAACCTTCAAAGTTTGTAACCACAAAATCTTCTTTTGGAGCTTCAATAAAGCATGATTTTTCTTTTAAAAAAAGCAAATCCACATGCCCTACAGGGCCATTTCTATTTTTACCTATAATGAGCTCAGCCTTTTCTTGCACAGGATTTGGCATAAATTTTCTCTCATAAGTTTTGCCTTCATTTTTGGCTTTATTTTCTCTTTCTTTTTCTTCTTGTTCTCTATAAACCTCATCTCTATATACAAATAAAATCGTATCTGCATCTTGTTCTATAGCGCCACTTTCTCTTAAATCACTGAGCATAGGACGCTTATTTGCCCTACTTTCTAATGAACGATTAAGCTGTGAGAGTGCCACTACTGGCATATTTAATTCTCTTGCTAAAAGCTTTAAGCCTCTTGAAATTTCACTCACTTGCAAATGCCTATCATTAAAAGCTGAATTACTCATCATAAGACCGATGTAATCAACTACGCAAAGCTCGATACTCTCATCTTGAGCCTTGATTTTGCGTAAAATCGAACGAATATCAGCTATACTAGCATAGCCACTATCGTAAATATAAAGATTTTTTTGCGCATATTCATTACAAGCATCACCCACCCTACTCCACTCATCATCGTTTAAATCTGCGATTAGAATTTTTTGCAAAGGAATGGAAGTTTTTGCACTGATTAATCTTTGCATGATTTGTGTAGCAGGCATTTCTAGTGAAAACATCACAACGCCTTTATTTTGTCTTAGTGTTTTTTCTATAAAATTAAGACAAATTGTAGTTTTTCCCATGCCAGGACGTGCAGCTATGATTACAAGATCACCAGGTTTAAAGCCTTTTGTCATTTTATTAAGCTCACTAAAGCCTGTATCAAGTCCTAAAATATCTTTGTTTTCAGCTTCTTTTTGCTTTTTAAACTCATCCATAAGCTCAGACATCACCATAGTCATATCTTTAATACTATTACTATTTACACGGTTGGTAAGATTAAAAATCTCTTTGCCTATTTCATCTGAAATTTGAGAAATGCTTTTATCTTCATTTACCCTTGTAGGTATAGTATAAGCAAAATTTAAAAGTTGGCGTCTAATGGATTTTTCTCTTAGCTCATATGCGTATTTACTCACATCTGCTATGGAAGTAGTAGCTAAAACTTCAGCTAAAATTTGCTCATCTACTTTTTTATGTTTTCTTATAAAACTTGCACTTATAGGCTCGCCTGCATTCACACAAGCTAAAATCGCTTTATAAATATCTTGATGAGCTTTGAGTGAAAAATCATTAATTTCAATATCTGAAGAAATACTAAAAAAAGAATCTTCGCTATATATACAAGAACTTAAAATCGCCCTTTCAAGATCTAAATCAAAATGCTCATTATTTTGACTCATACACACTCCTAATTATAAATTTGCAAATAAATCAGTTGACAAATATCTCTCTGCTGTATCATTTAGCATAGTCAAGACTTTTTTATTTGGATTTTCTAAAGCAATTTTTCTAGCCATATATACATTTGCTCCGCTTGAAATTCCTGCCATTATGCCGTTTTTACCAAGCTCTAAGGCTGTATTTATAGCATCTTCATTACTTACACAAACTACCTCATCTATGATTTTTTGATTTAAAATTTTAGGGATAAAATTTGCACCTATACCTTGAATTTTATGACTTGCAGCGGTATTTTGACTCAAAAGTGGCGAAGATGCGGGTTCTAAGGCTATGATTTTGATACTAGGATTGTGTTCTTTTAAAATTTCTCCTACCCCGCTAATAGTCCCACCTGTACCAAAACCTGCTAAAAAAATACCAAGATCAGGTAAAGCTTTTAAAATTTCTAAAGCAGTATTTTTTCTATGTGCGTTTTTGTTGTTGATATTTTCAAATTGACTTACCATAAACGAATTTGGAATTTCACTCAAAAGCTCATTAGCTCTATCAAGCGCTCCTTGCATACCTTTGCTTGCTTGAGTAAGCTCTAGCTTTGCACCAAAAAAACTCATCATTTTTCTACGCTCAACACTCATAGACTCAGGCATAGCTATGATAAGTTTAAGTTTTAAGCTTGCGCAAATCATTGCTAAAGCTATACCGGTATTTCCACTTGTAGCTTCTATAATGGTTGTTTCTTGATTGATTTTACCTTCATTTAAAGCTTGTTTTATCATCTCCACAGCCGCTCTATCTTTTATAGAATGACTTGGATTAAAATACTCGCATTTAGCGTAAAGATTTGGAGCAAATTCTTTTAAAGAAATAATCGGGGTATTACCTATACAATCTAAAATATTATTATAAACTGACATTGTCTTCCTTGTAACTTTTTAAAAACAATATCAAAAGAAAATTAATACTTAATTATGAAGAAAAACGCAAAAGTTGGAAACTTTTGCGCAAAGAATTATTTTTTAGCTTTTTTAGCAGTTTTAGCAGCAGCAACTGCGTCTTTAAGGTTTTTACCTACTTTAAATTTAGCAACTTTAGTAGCAGGTACTTTGATAGTAGCACCAGTGCTTGGTACTCTAGCTTCTCTAGCAGCTCTTTCAGCTACAGAAAATGTACCAAAACCAATAAAGCTAATGCTATCACCTTTAGCTAATACATCAGTAATAGTAGCGATTACTGCATCAGTAGCTGCAGTTGCATCTTTTTTAGTTAGCCCAGCAGTTTGAGCAACTTGAGAAATAAAATCTGCTTTAGTCATAAAAAGCTCCTTGATTAAAAATGATTGTTAAGTTTAACACATTTATCAAGCTTTTGCAAGAGGTTTAAACCCAAATCACAAAGAAAAATATGTTAAAAAAATGTTTTTGCTAAATTTATTACCACTTCAGGCTTTAAGTCTTTCATACATTTGTGGTGTTTCAAAGGACAGACCTTTTGCATACAAGGCATACAAGTTAAATTTAAATGTGCTATTTTAACATTTTCTTGCCAAGGCGAGGTTTGGCTGAATTTGGTCGAGCCAAAAACAGCCACCGTTTTTACCCCATAAGCTGCACCTATGTGCATAGGACCACTATCGTTTGTAATGAGTAAATCAAGCATAGAAATATTTTTACATAAAGTATAAATACTAGTTTTACCACAAAGATTTTTTACTTTTATGCCTTCTTTTAAAAGAAAATGCTCAATTTCATCACAAATTTCTCTCTCACTTTCTACTCCAAAGATTAAAATTTGATGAGTGGAGCTAAATTCTCTTGCTACCCTTGCAAAATAGCTTGCTTCCCATCTTTTCGCACTTCCAAAATGTGCACCTGCATTTATACCTAAAATTTTTTGAGTTGATTTTGCTTTTATAGGAAGCTTTAAAGCATTTGAAGTAGCTTTAAAATTTAAAGCTTTTTCTATGAAATTTAAGTATTTTAAGACTTGGTGTTCTTCTTTTAGAATATTTTTATCAAAATAAAATCTTTTTTTTGCTTTGATTAGATTTAAAATGATCTTGCTTGAAAATGCCGAGCGAAACGAAAAAGCTAGATCAAATTTACCAAGGTTTTTTCTAGCTTGTAAAATTTGCCTATATCTTTGCTTTTTATTTTCTACTAAAATTTGAGCATTTTCAAAATGTTTAAAAAGCTCTGTGCTCACAAAAGAACCATAAAAAGTAAATTTAGCTTGGGGGTGTTTTTCTTTTATAGCATAAATAGCCGCGCTAGCCATCACTGTATCGCCAAGCCAAGTGGGAAGATTGATAAAAATATTCATGATTTTCCTTAAAAATAAAAGCTATAATTATATCAAAAAATAAAGAGCTAAAATGAGTCAAATTTCTATCATATTACCAACCTATAATGTAGAAAAATATATAGCTAGAGCATTAGAAAGTTGTATTAACCAAACCTTTAAAGATATAGAAATCATTGTAGCAGATGATTGTGGAAGTGATAAAAGTATAAATATAGCTAAAGAATATGCTAGTAAAGATAATAGAATAAAAATCATACATAATGAAGAGAATTTAGGAACTTTTGCTAGTAGAAATATAGGTGTATTAAATTCAAGCTCACCCTGTATAATGTTTTTAGATCCTGATGATTATTTAGAGCTTAATGCTTGTGAAGTTGGGCTTGAAAAAATTAAAAATGTAGATATGGTAGTGTTTGATGCGTATGTACATAGAGTGAAATTTAAGAAATTTTACAGATTTAAACAAGATGAGCTTTTTAATAAAGATGAATTTTTGGAATTTTTACTTAAGCAAAAACATTTTTGTTGGAGTGTTTGGGCAAAAGTATATAGGAAAAATTTGATTTTAAAAAGTTTTAAATATGTTGATTTCAAAGAAAGACTTTGCTATGGAGAGGATGTGCTTTTTAATTATATAAATTTTATGTTGAGTGGAAGTTTTTTTATATCAAAAGAATGTATATACCGCTATGAATTTAACGAAAATGGTAGATATGAAAACAAAAATAAAGAAATTTTATGGCAAAATTACGAGCATAAAAAGCAAAGTTTAAAGCGCATTAAAAAATTAGCTAGTGTTTTTTCACATAAACATTTTAATGAAAAAATATTAGAAATCTTAGAGAAAGAAATTTTAGGGTTAGAGGGTAGAATAAATGACTAATATCCTTCTTTGCGGTGGTAGCGGCACAAGACTTTGGCCACTTAGTAGAACACTAATGCCAAAACAATTTTTAAAATTATTTGATAATAAATCTTTATTTGAGCTAACCCTACAAAGAAATTCCAAATTTTGCTCTAATACTTTAATAGTATGCAACGAAGAGCAGTATTTCCTAGCTCTTGATCTAATTTCAAACACAAGTAAAACTAGATTTATTTTAGAACCACTAGCAAAAAATACCGCAGCAGCTATTACTTTAGCTTGCTTATCTTTATCTAAGGAAGAAATAGTTTTAATTACACCAAGCGATCATCTAATCAAAAATGAAAAAGCATATCAAGAAGCAATAGCTAAAGCTATAGAATTTGCAAATAATAATTATCTTGTAACTTTTGGCATAAAGCCCGATAATCCACATACTGGATATGGCTATATTAAATCCAAAAATACTTATGATGTTGAAGCTTTTATAGAAAAACCAAATTTTAAAAAAGCTAAAGAATTTTTAGAAGATGGAAGTTATTTATGGAATTCTGGTATGTTTATGTTTAAAGTTGGTTTTTTCTTAGAGCAAATGCAAGCTTATTCAAAAGAAATATATGATTTTTGTTTAAAAGCGCATAAAAATGTTTTAAAGCAAAATGATTTTATTAAAATCAAATCAGAAGACATGGAGAAAATTCCGGAACTAAGTATAGATTATGCCTTGATGGAAAAATCAAACAAAGTAAAAGTGATACCTAGTAACATTTCTTGGAGTGATGTAGGAAGCTTTGAAAGCTTAGCTAAAGAGTTTAATAATGGCAATAATTATTCTAATGTTAATACTAAATTTTTAGATTCTAATAATATCTTTTGCTATGCAAGTGATAAAAAGAAATTTATAGCTACAATTGATCTTGATGATATATTTATCATAGATACTCAAGATGCACTTTTAATTAGCAAAAAATCATCCTCTCAAAAAGTAAAGCAAATTTATGAAGCTATTAAAGAAAATGAAAATCTAAGTAAAAATCATCTTTGCACGCATAGACCTTGGGGGAGTTTTACTATACTTGAAGATGAGAAAAACTACAAAATCAAACGCATAGAAGTTAAACCTGGCAAAAGACTTTCTTTACAAAAACATTTTCACAGAAATGAACATTGGATAGTCTTAAGTGGCACAGCAAGTGTAGAAATAGATGGGGTAAAAAATTTAGTAAGACCTAATGAATCAATCTATATAAAAATGGGACAGAAACATCGTTTAAGTAATTATGGCAAAATTCCTGTTGTAATTATAGAAGCTCAAGTGGGCGAATACACTGGTGAAGATGATATAGTAAGATTAGAAGATGATTATAAAAGGATATAAATGAAAAAAGTGGCGTTAATAACTGGAGTTACTGGACAAGATGGGGCATATTTGTCTGAATTTTTACTCAATAAAGGTTATGAAGTACATGGCATAAAAAGAAGATCTTCTTTATTTAACACAGATAGAATAGATCATTTATTTGAAGGTCATCATGGCAAAAAAAATGATTTTTATTTACACTATGGTGATATGACTGATTCTATGAATTTAACTAGAATAATAGCTGAGATTAAACCTGATGAGATTTATAATCTTGCCGCTATGAGTCATGTGCATGTTAGCTTTGAGACACCTGAATACACAGCAAATGCTGATGGTATAGGTACGCTTAGAATACTTGATGCAGTAAGATTTTTAAATCTAACTCAAAAAACTAAAATTTATCAAGCCTCTACTTCAGAGCTTTTTGGAAAAGTGCAAGAAACCCCACAAAGTGAAAAAACCCCATTTTATCCAAGAAGTCCTTATGCGGTAGCAAAAATGTATGCATATTGGATTACAGTAAATTATAGAGAAGCTTATAATATGTTTGCATGTAATGGAATTTTATTTAATCATGAAAGTCCTATTAGAGGTGAAACATTTGTAACTAGAAAAATCACCCGCGCGGCTGCAAAAATAGTCTTAAATTTAGATGATATACTTTATCTTGGTAATTTAGATGCTAAAAGGGATTGGGGTCATGCAAAAGATTATGTAAAAATGATGTGGATGATACTTCAACATAAAAAGGCCGATGATTGGGTTATAGCTACTGGAAAAACTACTACAGTAAGAGACTTTGTGAAGCTTGCCTTTGAATACTGTGGGATAAAATTAAATTTTAAAGGAAGCGGAGTGGATGAAGAAGGTTTTATAGAAGATTTTGACCAACAAAGAGCTAAAGAGCTTTCTTTAAATTTTAACCATCTTCAAAAAGGTCAAGTGGTAGTAAAAGTAAATCCTAGATATTTTAGACCTACTGAAGTTGATTTGCTTTTGGGCGATCCTTCTAAGGCTGAAAAAGAACTAGGCTGGAATAGAGAATATGATCTTAAAAATTTAGTTGATGATATGATGGAAAGTGATTTAAAACTTATGAATAAAGATGTCTATCTTAAGCAAGGTGGATATAAAATAATGAGATATTATGAATAGGAAATAAAATGCAAGATTTATTAAAAGAACTAAAACTAAATAACCAATTAAAATATCAATTATTAATGTCAAATATTATTTCAAATTTGGATTTTAAAAATCAAAAAGATAAAGAAATATTACTATTATTGCTACAAGATAGAGATAGAAATTTCATAAGAATTAACAACAACAAGCAGTGTTACGAAAATATTAAAGCATACTTAAAAGTTTTACAACCACTTGATATTCCACAAGAAGATCTAATTCGCATTGGTGGTCATACTGATGGTGGTTATATAATGTATAATAAAAACAATGAATTAAATAATCCTCTAAATAACAAAGCTATATCTTTAGGTGTTTCAGAATCTTCACCATGGGATTTAGATATGGCTGATAGAGGATTTAAAGTGATCGAATATGATGCTAGCATAAAGCAAAGTCCATATCAACATAAAAATATAACTTTTCATAAAAAATTTATAGGTATAAAAAATGAAGGTGAATACATAAATATTGAAAAAGTTATAAAAGATAATAACTTAAATAAAAAAGATATAAATATTCTCCAATGCGATATTGAAAATTCAGAATGGGATATGCTTAATAGTATAAATATAGGGCTATTTAACGATTATTTTAAACAAGTTATATTTGAATTTCACGGATGCAATCCTGAGGAACAAGTAGGTTTTGAAAAAAGAAAATCTCTCCTAGAAAAAATAAATCAATATTATTATCCTTTTCATGTGCACCTAAACAACCATGGAAAAATATTCTATTCTAATGGCTTATTTTTTAGTACTACTTTAGAAGTCAGCTATATAAGAAAAAAAGATTTAGATAAAACCGATATTAAATATAATTATAAAACAATTGGTATAACTAAATTAGACTATCCATCTTGGCCTTCAAATCCTGAAATTCCTTTAAAATTTGAGTTTGAAGTTAATAGCAATGAATAAAACATCCAAAATTTTCATAGCAGGTCATAAAGGTTTAGTTGGTTCAGCTATATTAAAAAATTTACAAGATAAAGGTTATAATAATTTAATTTATAAAGACAGAAAAGAACTTGATTTATTAAATCAACGAGCTGTGAAAGATTTTTTTGAAAAAGAAAACATAGAATATGTTTTTTTAGCAGCTGCAAAAGTAGGAGGCATATTAGCTAACAATACCTATAGAGCTGATTTTATTTATGAAAACCTTCAAATTCAAAACAATATCATTCATTATTCTTATCTAAATAAAGTAAAAAAATTGCTATTTTTAGGTTCTACTTGTATTTATCCAAAAAGTACACCTCAACCCATGGATGAAGAAGTGCTTTTAACTAGCGAATTAGAATACACCAATGAACCTTATGCTATAGCTAAAATAGCTGGTATGAAAATGTGCGAAAGTTACAATTTGCAATACAACACCAATTTTATCAGTGTAATGCCTACAAATTTATATGGAAAAAATGACAATTTTAACCTTGAAACATCCCATGTTTTACCTGCATTACTTAGAAAAATATATCTAGCTAAACTTTTAAGTGAAGATAATATGCAAGAAGTTTTAAAAGACTTAAATATACAAGATATCAATCAAGCTAAAAATTATTTAGAAAATTTTGGAATTTATAAAGATAAAGTTGAAATTTGGGGTAGTGGTCAAGCAAGAAGAGAATTTTTATATAATGAAGATATGGCCGATGCGTGTGTATTTATCATGGAAAATATAAATTTTAAAGATCTTATAAGCGATAAAAAAGAGATTAAAAATACCCATATAAACATAGGTACAGGAATAGATGTAAGCATAAAAGAGCTTGCATATCTTATAAAAGATATCGTAGGTTTTAAAGGGGAATTATATTTTAATACTCAAAAACCTGATGGAACTATGATAAAACTAACCAATCCTAGTAAACTTCATAAACTAGGATGGAAACACAAAACTTCTTTAGAAGAAGGGATTAAAAGTATGTTGGAGTGGTATAGAAATGAAAAAAATAAATATTAAAGATTTCCAAAAAAAATATAATTGTATTTTTATACACGTACCGAAAGCAGCGGGTACAAGTATTGAAAAAGCAATTTATGAAACAGATAAATGGCTTACTGGACACGCTAAAGCTAAAGATTACAACCAAGTTGAATTTCAAAAATTTTTTTCTTTTGGTTTTGTTCGTAATCCATATGATAGAATTGTATCTGCATTTCATTATCTAAAAAATGGCGGGGGAAGTGATATTGATGCACAATGGGCCAAAGAAAACCTTTCTTGTTATAAAAATTTCCATGATTTTGTATTAGATTTGAAAAATAAACAAATTCAAGAAAAAATTTTATCTTGGATGCATTTTGAGCCACAATATCGTTTTCTTTGTGATAACGAAAAGAATATTATGGTTAATTTTGTCGGAAAAGTAGAAAATATTCAAGAAGATTTTAATTATATCATAACAATGTTACAAATTAACAGAAAACTATCTCATGCAAATAAAAACACTCACTTACATTACACTAATTACTATACTCATGAAACATATAAAATCATTAGAGAATTATACAAAGATGATTTCGAACTATTTGATTACGACATTGAGGATAATAAAATATTACATATTAATGATAAAGATTTTATTGATTACTTAAAAAACAAAGTTCTACTCAAAAATGAAGTTATTTTAAAATATAGAAATACCTATTCACCTCAAAGACCATATTATAAATCTATTTTTAGCAATGTTAAAGATTTATTTATTTCATTTAAAAAATATTTAAAATAATAGGAGAATATTTTGCAAGAGATAAAAATAAAATTCGTTGATTGGTGGGGTGGAGAAGAATCAGTTAAAAATTCTTTTATTGTTAAATACTTAGAAACAAAATACAAGATAATCTTTTGTGAAAATCCTGATTATTTATTTTTTTCTACTTTTGGGAAAAATCATGCAAAGTACAATCATTGTATAAAAATTGCTGTATTTTTAGAAAATACAAATATAGATTATAATTTTACAGATTACAGCATAGGTAATGACAATCTATATCTTGCGGATCGACATCTTAAACTTAATTCTTTCATAATCAACGCAAATAACAATATTACTAAACACAATAAGTCTATAGACTTTGAAAGAAAAAATAGCAAATTCAGAAAAAAATTTTGTTCGTTTTTAGTTAGCAATGGAAACTGCAATCAATACTCACCAAGAGATGAAATTTTTGAAAAATTATGCTTATATAAAAAAGTTGATTCTGGTGGAAAATTCAAAAATAATATAAACTATCAGGTTTTAGATAAACATCAATGGTTATTAGATTACAAGTTTAATCTATGTTGTGAAAATTCTAGTTATCCAGGATATTTAACAGAAAAACTTTTTGATGCGTTTTTTGCTGGTTGCATACCTATATACTGGGGAGATCCTAGCTTAAATAGCAATATAAATCAAGACTTTACTCTAAACCCAAAGGCATATATCAATGCTCATGATTTTAACTCTATTGAAGATATGATAAATGAAATAAAAAAAATCGACAATGATAATATAATTTATAAGAAAATACTAAAAGAACCTATTTTTTTAAATGATTTTGATATCACTAGCTTCTATACACAAAAATTAGAATCGTTTTTAGATAATATATTTTCTCAAGAAAAAAAATATGCCTATAGAAGACCAAATTCTCAAGCAGCAAAAAGCTACACTGACATCATATACAATGCTCAAAAGGTAAATTATCTACGCCATCCAAAAAAACTTTTCAAGAAAATGATATTGTGGAATAAACAATGAACTCTAACCCATCATTGATTGATATAACAAAAAACGATGATCTGATAAATATACAACAAAACAAAGAATGGTTGAATATTACTTTCAAAAATATCTTTCCAATTTATATGATAAAAACAAATATAAGCGATATAAACTCTATACTATATCTTTCTAACGAATCTCAGTGGAAAATATTTCCGAAAAATATCATAGTCAATCAAAATAGTGAAAATTATTTATTGCTAAAAGAAGCTTTTATAATTAATGCATTAAAAATCAAGACAAATCCTTCAAATATAAAAATTTATATTAAAAAGCATACTAATATTTTTTTAGCATCATTAGGGGGGGGGTGGGGAGATAGAATACTAGCCTTACTTAATGCTATGTATTTATCAAAACACACAGGATTTAAATTCGGTTACGCTTGGAAAAAATTACATATTGATAATTTTATAAACATTGAAGATGAATACTATGTTTTTTCAAAAAAATTTATACAAAATTTCTCATACACGCAAAATAGTAATATCAAAATAAATTATAGCAATACCCCTAACTATAATCAGTATAATAGCTACAATAATACAAAATCTATATTTTCATGCTACTATACAAATCATTGGACTTTTTGTAAAAAGAGTACTTTTTTAAAAGAAGGTAAAAAAATATTTTCGCAAATTGAATTTTCTTCACATATTAACGATATTATAAAACAAAGCAAAAATACTTTTAAAGTAAATTTTAACAAGAAAAAAGTTATTGCTATTCATATTAGAAGCGGCGATATTATCTTTGGGGAAAGAAGATCTGAATGGTTCTATTTTCACGAAGAAAAATCAATGCCCATTGAAATAGCTTTATATCTCATTCAAAAAAATAAAAACAATACTATAATTTTATTTGGTGAAGATGAATCATCTTTAAAAAAGATAATACTCTATTACCAAACTAATTCTAATATCAAAATTTATCTAGCCAAAGATTTTATACCTAAAAATCTCCATAATAAAACCGATATTGATATTTTTGAAATAATTTTTATGTCAAATTGTAAAAAAATTTATTCTTTTTCTGGTTTTGCACGTTTGGCTAGCATCATAGGAAATCAAAAAGAACCTATCGCTTGGTCTAAACTTTTTAATTATCATAAGAAATTTGAAATATTAAATAATTTTAACAGTATTATCGATACCGATCCTCTCTACAAATCATTCTATTTATTTAATCTATTTATATTTGCAAAAAATATTAACAAACCAGATCTTTTTTTAATAAAAATTCTTGATCAAGCTTTAAAGTTCGACCAAAATAATATCTTATTGAAACTGATACTTATAAAATACAATATGCGCGACAAAAACTTTAAAAATGCTGAAAACATATCTTTAGAGATTAAATCACAAAAAGAACAAATTATCAAAATTTACAAACTATGGAAAGAAAAAAATATTTTTTTAGAAGATGATATGGACTACAACATACTTCAAATATATCCTAATTTAAGTTATATTATTTTACTACGAGATTTAACACATGAATATATACATAACTTAGATTTCTTTAACAATAATTTTGCTTTAAATAAAAACTTTATAGAAGAATATAACCAACTTGAAAAAATTAAAGATAAATATAGAAAGAATTTATACACCATAAAAAAAAGTCTGTACTATAAAATAGGCAATAAAATTTTAAATGAAAAAAATATCATAAAAAAAGTAAAAATATTTTTAGCGTTATATCATAAGATTAAAAATAGTAATTATTTAAACAGCATCCAAGAATGCGGTACAAATCCTCTTCTAAGCAAAAAGGAAGCTTTTGCTTATACATTAGGAAAGGAAATTTTTGCTATCAATCATAAATCATTTTCTAAAAAAGTTAAAACAATAAAACTTATGTTAAAATGTCATAAATTTTAAAGGATAAATCGTGTTTGATTATCAAGTTTCCATCATCATACCAATTTACAATATAGCACCATACTTAAAAGAATGTCTAGATAGCGTTATCAATCAAAGCTATAAACATTTAGATATTGTTTTAGTAGATGATGGAAGTGATGATGGAAGCTTAGATATAGCTTTAGAATATCTCAATAAAGATGAAAGAATATTTTTAATCTCTAAGGAAAACGGAGGATTAAGTTCGGCAAGAAATATGGGATTAGAATTTATAAAAGGAACTAAACTTAGAAGCTTTTTTGAAGATGAGAAAGAACAAGATATAATCTCTTTTACCTCAACTCATACCTTTGACAAAAATACAAAAACAATTAACAAAGAAACTATAAAATCAAATTTTATACCTATTCAAAAAAGATACATAAAAACAAATATAGAAAATATAAATGATTTATTAGTGCAAGAGCTACCAAATTCTATAATTCACTTTTTAGATTCAGATGATTATTTTTTAAATGATTGTATAGAGCTTTGCGTGAAAGAAATGATTGAAAAAGATTTGGATATTTGTGCGCATGGGTTTGAAGAATATCATGAAGAAAATTCTTGTTTTTTAAAAAAACCACCAACAGATCTAATGCAAAAAAGTAAAAAAATATTTTTTAATACCGGTATAGAACTATTGCAAGAAAATAACTTTTTTCAGTTTTATTTTGCTTGGCAAGGAACTTTTAAGGCTAAAATTTTAAATCAATATAATCTTCGTTTCACTCATGGAATTTATCATGAAGATCATGATTTTGGAACTATATTGTTTTGCTTGGCTAAAAAAGTTTTTTATATCAATACAACCTTAATGATATATAGAATTAGAAAAGGCTCCATAACAAATATCCAAAATACCTTAATACCACAAAAATTACCTAAACATCTAGAGCCGCTAAAAGAACATTTTAGCGATTATAAAGAGCTTAGAGAATATTTTCACCTATACTGCCTACTAGTTATTTTTTTAAAAATACAAAAATTTGACAATCAAACCTATTTTTTAAAAAAATCATCAAAAAGTTATTTGTACTCTATAGCACAAAAGAAAATTACAAAAGATCCTCTAAAAATCCGTGAGAATCTATATAAGTACTTAAAATTTGTTAAATTATATAAACTATATTACATAATTAGATTATACATTAGACATCCAAAAAAAATAATCTCATTATTTAATAAAACTCGATAATAATCTAAATATTTTATATTGAATCTTTGATATCTTATAAGATTTTAAATCTTTAAGTTTTCTCTGAGCACACAGTGGGTCTTTGCTAAATTTTTTTATCTTAAATGCATTTTTTATATAAAAATATAAAATAGCTTTTTTTAAAAACAAAGAGATGGTTTTGTCTTGATAACTATTAATAAAATTAATTAGCTCTAAGGCTATCAACACCCAACTAGAATACCTAAAATACTCCTTTGCTAAAAATGCATCTCCATTAAAAGCATCTAATATATTTCTAAAATGAGGAAGTATGTTATCTTTAATGATTATCTTATCTTGATTTGTTGATGAATTTGTTCGAATTCTGTAATAATAAAATACTTTAGGATAAACATAAATACTCTTAGCTTGCGAAAAAAGCAAAATTCCAAATAAATGATCTTCAGCAAAAATACCATCTTTAAATTTTATCTTTTTATTTTTTATGTGGTTAAAATTTATCATACCCGAACAAACAAAAGAAAAATCTTTCATCTTGCTTCTTGCTAAATATCGCAACCATTCTAATGAAGTAATCTTTTTTTCTTGTTTTATATTAATGTCTTTTAGCCTGCTACTTTGACTTTGATTTTTACAAGATATTTCATAGTATTTTGCCTCATCAAACCACAACACATCTACCCCATCCATTCTAGGTACACATTCTTCTATGCAATTTAATTCCCAATAATCATCAGAATCTAAAAAGATAATATAATCTATAATAGGATAAGTAAAGCTAGTTAAATCTTGTTCATTATTAAAAGCTTTATAGCTTTTATATACAGTATATATTTCATAAGGATTATTACCTTCTATATTAAATTCTATTAAAGAATTTTCTTTTATAATTTGAGTTTTGTTTTTGAGTTTATATTCTCCACTAAAATATTCTATACCTACATTTCTTGCTGTACTTTGTCCACCATTTTTTTTATCAAAAAGAGTAATTCTTTTATCTTTTAGAGTGTATTCTTTTGCAATATTGAGTGAGTTTTCATCTGTACTACCATCATTTACTAGTATGATTTCTAAATTAGTATAAGTTTGATTGATTACACTATCTAAACATTCTTTTAGATATTTTTCTACATTGTATATGGGGATTACTACGCCTACGGTTTTCATATATACATAACCTTGATTATTTTTGATATTATATCAAAAAACTTTTTAGGAATATATATGCAAATACAACAAAATAACCCTTTATTTTATAATAATTTAACAAAAAAACTAAGCTCATTTATACCCATAAAATCAACAAGAAGAAAATTAAGAAATCATATCCAATATAAGTTAGAACACCCTAAAGTAGCTAGTTATCTTTCAAGTAACTATATCAATCCTTTTTTAGAAGGAAAAATTCCTCATTTTGATTTTGAAAAAAAACATCATTTTAAAAACGATAAAATCATTTGGCAGTTTTGGTACCAAGGTAAAAATCAAGCTTCACCTATGATACAACAATGTTTCAATTCAGTGCAAAGTCAAATGAAAGATGACTACACAATCATCATTTTAAATAAAGATAATATAAAAGATTACCTTGATTTTCCACCATTTGTTATAGAAAAATTAGAAAATAATTTTTTTGGAGAAAAAACTATAACTTTTTTTTCAGATCTTTTAAGAGTATGCTTGCTTGCAACTTATGGTGGTATATGGTGTGATGCAAGTATATTTTTAAGCTCTAAAATTCCTAGTGAACTTTGTAATAAAGATTTTTTTGCCTTTGAAAGATCAAAAACAAAACCTTGCAAAGAAAAATTGAATAAATTTATCAAAAGTGGATATTTTTCTTATGGATACTTTAACTGGAATGATGATTTTAAAGTTAAAATGCTAAGTAGTTTTATGATAGCCAAAGCAAGCAATACTTTTATTCAAACTCTAAAAGATATTTTAATGAATTATTGGAAAAATGAGCAATCAAATGGAAATCACTATTATTTTGTACTACATATCATATTTGAACTTTTAAAAGAACATGGCTTTATAAATGATACTTATAAAAACATGAGCGATATAGAATGCCATTTATTACAATTTAGCGCCAAAGAAAAATTTAATCCAACTCTTTGGGAAGATATTCAAAAACAAAGTTTTTTACACAAACTCACGCATTTTAAATCTATAAAAAAAGATTCAATGATAGATAAAATCATCTTGCAAAGTTGATTTTATCTAAAAATACCCTTTATTTTTTGCCAAATTTTCCAAAGATCATAAGGGATTTTTGTCTGGATAAAAGGTTTAATTATAGGTAATTTTTCCTTTAAATTTAAAGGATCTTTTTTAAATTTTTTAATCATCAAAGCCTTTTTTACATAAAAAGGCAAAAAGGTTTCCTTTATAGCTTGAGAATTTTCATTTTTTTGATCTTTAAAAAATTCTATCAACTCTAAAGCTGTTATCATCCTACTTACTGCTTTTAAATAGTTTTTTGCCTCTTTAGCATTTTCTCCAAAAAATTCATACAAGTCTTTAAAATACTCTGACACATTTGCCTTCGTAATTTTCTTATCATGATTTGATATACTATTTGCTCTCAAACGGCACAAATACAATCTTTTTGGCAAAATATAGATACTATCAGCACTCGCAAATAAAATCATACCAAAATGAATATCTTCATTGATGATTTTGTTAATAAATTTAAGTTTTAATTGTTTTAAAAATGAAAAATCTATCATACCACCCCAGCTAAACGAGATATCCCTCGAACCTACTTTTATAGCTTGCTTAGCATAGTCTCTTGGAGTGATAGTGCATTCTTGAGTAAAATTAAATACATTCATCCTTGTTTTTTGACCCTTATCTTCTATACTATCATCATAAATACAAGCATGATCAAACCACAACACATCTACATTTTGCATTCTCGCAACGCACTCTTCTATGCAGTTTAACTCCCAATAATTATCAGAATCTAAAAAGATAATATAATCAATCTTTGGAATTTCTAATTTATCATCAATTAAAGTATTTTTGTACTTATAAATTTTATAAATATTTTGTGGATTATTGCCAACAATCTTAAAAATATTTAATTCATTTTCTTTTTCAATATATTGTGTTTTATATTCACCATAAAAAAATTCTATACCTACATTTCTAGCACTACTTAAACCACCATTTTTTTTATCAAAAAGAGTTATTCTTTTATCTTTTAGAGTGTATTCTTTTGCAATATTGAGTGAGTTTTCATCTGTACTACCATCATTTACAAGTATGATTTCTAAGTTTGTATAGGTTTGATTGATTACACTATCTAAACATTCTTTTAGATATTTTTCTACATTGTATATAGGGATTACTACACCTACTTTTTTCATACTTTATCTCCAAGTTGTTTTTTCATTTTTTATAGTTTCAAGATAAATTTGGTGATTGATTTCGAGCATATTTTTGCTATTTTCTTCATGGTAAATATGATAAGCTAGGGCATTAAATTTAAGTCTTTTAAACACTCCATTATTAAATAAAAATCTAGCTACAAACTCACTATCTTCCCTGCCCCAGCCTATAAATTTTTCATTAAATCCCTCAATGGCTTCAAAATCACTTTTATAAAAACTCATATTGCAAGTTTTACTACCTTTAACAAGTTGTGATTTTTTAAAAAAATTCTTAGTTAGTTTTGAAAATTTATAAACACATTTAGCTAAAAAAATATTTCTATGATTTTTAAAACCTTTTTTATCAAATGCCAAACTAAAATCATTTTTTCTTAAAAGTTCTTTGCTTTCTTTTTCATTTAAAATAGTTCTTGAGCCTTGCAAAATAGTCTTTAAGCTAGCAAATTTTAAATGATCATTAATGAAGTTTTTTTCTAAAATCATATCCCCATCGATTAAAACAATATATTCACTATTTGAAGCATTAATTGCCTTATTGCGGCTTGCCGCGGCACGAAACCCCTCATCTTCTTGCCAAATATGCTCTAACTTGCAAGGAAAATCTTTTTGATAAGCTTGTATAAGTTTAGCTGTATCTTCCCTGCTTCCATCATCAGCTATTAAAACCTCATCTGGTAAAGGTTCTAAGTTTTTAACACTATCAAGCACCAAAGCAAGTCTTTCTTTTTGATTATAGGTTGTGATAATCAAAGCACAAGTTTTTGGCTTTTGCTTTTTAAGTTCATACAATTTCATATATTTAAAAAAAGCTCCAAGGCCATTGCAAGTACTTATGATAAAGCCTTTATAACCATAAAAAATTCCCTTTTTTAAAATATAGTTTCTAAAAAAAGTCCAAATTCCTCTTAGCAATGCCTTGCAAACACTACTTTCTTTGTGTAAATTTTGTAAAGCCCAAAGCTTAGAATATTTTTGAAGCTTATCTAACAAACTATCGATATCATCAAATGCAAAATGCCTCAAACCATTTTGCAACTTAATCTTTTTACTTTCTTCATGTAAAATCAAACTCTCATGCACCAAATTTTCATTAAAACTAGTATGGGTTTTATTAAACACCCGCATTACATAATCAGGCCACCACCCACAAGCTTTAATCCACTCTCCATTGTATAAATTTTCTCTTGGCAAAGCTATGATATCTTCTTTATTAGGCTCGATTTTCCTTAGCTCTTGTAAAAATTCTTTCTTAGCAAGTTCATCTGCGTCAATATTAAAAATCCAATCATTACTAGCATAACTTATGGCTAAATTTTTCAAAGGTCCAAAACCTATAAATTTATGCTGATAAATCTTGATATTTTTATAACTTTTACTAAACTCATAAGCAATTTTTAAAGTATCATCATTACTATCATTTTCTATTAAAACGATCTCGCCAAATTCTTGCAAAGATTCCAAACAAGCCTTTAAAGTTTTTTGAGCATTTTTAACAATCATTATCACACTAATTTGCTTTAAATCCATTTTATACCCTATAAATATAATTCATGATTGTATCTTTTAAATCTCTTATGAAAGAAAAAATACTCATCAGGTTTAAATTTAATCATCTCTTCACAACACTTTGCTTGATACTTAGTAAGCTCTTCTATGCTTGCCTTACTTGCGTCTAAAGCCTTAAAAGTTTTTACAAAAAATTTCTCATCTTTTTGATACACAAAACAAGGTAAAATCATAGCATTTGTTTTTTTTGCAAGCACACTCGCACCTGCTATAAAATTTACTTCTTGGTTAAAATATTGTATTTTTACACTTTCACTATCCACTGCATCTTGATCGGTTAAAATTCCAAGCGATCTGCCTTCTTTTAAGGCTTTTAGCATTTTTTTAAGACCACCCTTTTTTTCTATAAGCTCTATGTTAAACTGCGTGCGATTTTTACTTAAAATTTTATCCATTATCACGCTATCAAGCGCTCTTCCAACTATGGAAATTCCTTGAAACTTAGCCCCAAAAGATAAAGCCAAAAGCTCCCAGTTACCATAATGAGCCGTAGTTACAATCAAGGGTCTTTTACTTTGCATTATATTTAAAATTTGCTCCTCATTATCAAAGCAAATTTTATTGATGATTTCTTTTTTGCTTGCGTTTTGATTTTTGATAAAATCAATCCCAAATTTAGCAAAATTTTTATAGATATTAAGACTAGTTTCATCACGCCATTTTTGATCTTTTTCAGGAAAGCAAATTTTTAAGTTTGTGTCAATGATTTTGCGGTGTTTGCGATTAAGCCTATAAGTGATCAAAGCAACCAAATTTGCAAAAGAACTTAAAAGCTTTGAAGGTAAAATCTTCACAAGAGCTTTTAGTGTATAAAAAAGGCTTAGATATACATAATTTATCATTTTTTTAAAAGCTCACAAGCAAGTTTAAAAATATCTTTTTCATCGATATTTTGTATGCAAAAATCACTCTTATCTATATGCTTTGAATGCAGTATTTTTTTACCTGCATTGATTGTTTTGTTGATATTTGTTTCATAAGCATTTCTTTGACTAGGAGTAGCACCAAAAATCGTTATAGAAGGCTTGTTTAGTGCAAAGGCTAAATGAGTAGGCCCACTATCATTTCCGATAATCAAATCACTTGCCTTGGTTAAAGCACAAAGCTCACTTAAGCTTAATTTTGGCGCAAGTTCTATTTTTAAATGTTTTAAATTTAAAACTATATCTTTAGCAAAATTAAACTCATTAACATTGCCCCAACCAAGCATGATTTTTGCACTAGTAAAATACTCTAAAAGCATTCTACAAAGTAGTATCAAACGCTCTTTTGAGTAAATTTTATTAGGCATAGATGAGCCTACATGTATGAGTATATTTGGCGCACTTTCACTTAAAGAAAGTCTTTGCTCTAGCTCTTCTTTTAACTCATCATCTACGCTAAAACAACTTTGTTTTAACTCTATGTCACTATGATCAAAATGCTCATTTAGCACATAAGCTACCAAAGAAAGATTACGCACGATAATATTTTCTTCATAATTACACGCAAATTTATGCGTATAAAAATTGCTCGCAAAGCCCTCTTTGATACTTTCTTGATCAAAACCAAAAGTATTAGCACATAAAAATTTACTCACCAAAGCAGATTTAATCAAACCTTGCAAGTCAATCACAACATCATATTTATTTTGCCTAGCTTCAAAAAGCATAGCAAAAACTTCTTTGAATTTTCTATCTTTTAAAGGCAGGGCATACACTTCATTGATCATTGGATGATCTTGCAATAATCCTGCAAATCTTGCATCTACAAACCAATCAATACTCGCCTTAGGATAATGCTTTTTAATAAATTGCAAAACAATTACCGCATGGATGATATCTCCAAGTGCGGATAACTTAACCAAACCTATTTTCATATGCTACTTTATTTTTAAATTTTCTGTTATGATTTTAACAAAGATTTTTTTAAAAAAAGGTTTATCATGCAAGAATATATTTGCGTTTTTGATTGTGAGAGCATTCCTGATGTAGAATTGATAAAACATCTTTATGATTTTAATGGCGATGATTTAAGCATTAGCAAGCAAGCTTTAGAAAGACAAAAAGAAGAAAGCGGAAGCGAATTTTTACCCCTGCCTTTTCATAAAGTTGTAAGCATTTGTGCAGTGATTGCAGATAAATTTGGAAATTTCATCAAAGTCAATAAAATCAAAGGCGAAAATGAAAAGCAAATGCTAGAAGAGTTTTTTAACTTCATAGATAAACACCAACCCCGCCTTGTAAGTTTTAATGGTAAAAGCTATGACATGCCTTTGCTTGTTATAAGAGCATTAAAATACAATATCAACGCAAGTGCTTATTTAGACGCAAGCGATAAATGGAATAACTACAAAAGTAAATTTGTAGAAAATAAACATTGTGATTTATTAGAATCTTTAGGAAGTTTTGGTCAAAAAGGCTTAAGACTTGACACACTTTGTGCTATGGCAGGACTTCCTGGAAAATATGATGTGCATGGAAATGAAGTATTAGAACTTTTTTATCAAAATAAATTAGAAAAAATCCACGAATACTGTGAAAGCGATGTGTTAAACACCTATATGCTATTTTTAAAATACGAACTCATCAAAGCTAATTTAACCCAAGAAGATTATCTTAATATTTTAGAAAATTTCAAAGAAGAACTTTTGCAAAAACATAGTGATAAAAGCTATCAAAAGCCATTTTTAGAGGCTATAGAAAAAGAAAAGAGTAAGTTTTAAATTAATTAAGAAAAGTATATTAAAATAACTATTATTAAATATCACAAAAAGGATAAAAATGAAAATTTTAATCACCGGTGGCGCAGGATACATAGGCTCTCATACTTTAAAACAATTTTTAGAAACAAATCATGAAATTTGTGTATTAGATAATCTTTCAAAAGGTAGCAAAAAAAGTTTAGATGAACTTTCTAAAATCAGACCTTTTAAGTTTTTTGAGCAAGATTTAAGCGATTATGCTGGGATTAAAAAACTTTTCAAAGAAGAAAAATTTGATGCAATTGTGCATTTTGCAGCTAGTATTGAAGTTCCTGAAAGCATGGAAAATCCTTTAAAATACTATATGAACAATACCGCAAACACAAGTAATCTAATCCAAACTTGCTTAGAAACAGGTGTGAAAAAATTCATTTTTTCTTCAACCGCAGCTACTTATGGAGAGCCACAAACTCCTATCGTAGATGAGCAAAGTCCATTAGCACCGATTAATCCTTATGGACAAAGCAAGCTTATGAGTGAAAAAGTCTTACAAGATGCTAATATGGCTAATCCTGAATTTAAATACTGCATTTTAAGATACTTCAATGTAGCAGGTGCTTGTATGAGTTATCCTATAGGTCAACGCTATCCAAAAGCTACTTTACTTATCAAGGTTGCTGCTGAAGTAGCCACAGGAAAAAGAGAAAAACTTTATATTTTTGGCGATGATTATAACACCAAAGATGGTACTTGCATTAGAGATTTTATCCATGTTGATGATATTTCAAGTGCGCATTTAGCTGCTTTAGAATACCTAGAAAACAATGAAAGTAATATTTTCAATGTAGGCTATGGACATGGCTTTAGCGTAAAAGAAGTTATTGAAACCATGAAAAAAGTAAGCGGGGTGGATTTCACAGTAGAACTAGCACCAAAAAGAGCTGGGGATCCTTCTGTACTTATTTCAAATGCGGATAAAATCAAAACTCTAACCAACTGGAAACCAAAATATGATAATTTAGAATTAATCTGCAAAAGTGCTTATGAGTGGGAAAAACAGTGTTAAAAAAACTTTTTTTTATACTCAATGCTCATGATAAGAAATTTTTATTTACTTTACTAATTTTTTCTATTTTTATAGGATTTATAGAAAGCTTTGCTATTTCTTTAATCATGCCTTTTGTATCAGTAGCGAGTAATTTTGAGCTTTTAGAAAAAAGCTCCTATTTTCAACCTATATATGAGTATTTAAATTTACCAAGTTATAAGATTATTGCTTATTTTGGCTGTATATTAATCGCCTTTTATATTTTTAGAGCCTTTTTAAATGCCTTTTATTTTCATTTGCTTGCGCGTTTTTCTAAAGGGCGTTATCACAGCCTTGCTTGTCGTATTTTTGATAAATACTTACATCTTGAATATGAAAATTTTACTAATAAAAATCAATCAGAACTTTTAAAAACTATCACTCAAGAAGTATTTCATTTAAGTACTTTAATTAGTGCGTTTTTGCTTATGCTAAGTGAAAGCTTTGTGGTGTTTTTGCTTTATACTTTATTGCTAATTATCAACTATAAAATCACCCTAGCTCTAAGTGCTTTTTTACTTTTAAATGCTTTTATTTTGATCAAAATTCTTTCACCCTTGGTAAAAAAAGCTTCCATAGCTAGAGAAGAGGCGATGAAAAATTATTTTGAAATTTTAAATGCAAATTTAAACAATCTTAAAATCATCAAACTCAAAACCAAAGAACAAAGCACACAAAAGCTTTATGAACTTCAAAGTGGGCTTTTTGCCAAAGCTAACATTAGCAATGAAAGCATGTCAAGCATACCTAGAATTTACCTTGAATGTATAGGTTTTTGTATGCTTTGTTTTATTGTGGTGTATTTAGTTTTAAGATATGAAAGTGATATTTCATCTATCTTAGCAACTATTACTATTTTTGTGGTGGCTCTTTATAGGCTTATGCCAAGTGCTAATCGTATCATCACAAGTTATAATGAAATCACATATTATAAAAACTCTTTAGATATTATTTATAACATGCTCAATGAAAAAGAAGAAAAACTGGGTGATGAAAACATTGAATTTAAAGAAAAAATCGTTTTGAACAATCTTTTCTTTGCTTATAAGGGTAAGAAAAATTTATTTAAAAATTTAAATTTTGAGCTTAAGAAAAATGAAAAAATCGCTTTTATAGGTAAAAGCGGAAGTGGTAAAAGCACTTTAGTCGATCTTATTATAGGGCTTTTAAAACCAAGCGATGGAGCTATATTTGTAGATGGAATTAAGCTTGATGAGAGCAATATAAAAAGTTTTAGAAGTAAAATTGGCTACATACCTCAACAAATTTATCTTTTTAATGATTCTATTGCTAAAAATATTAGCTTTGGAGAAGAAATAGATGAAGCACTTTTGCATAAGGTAATCAAACAAGCTAATCTTGAAAGCTTTGTAAATTCACTTGAAGATGGAGTGCATACTAAGGTGGGTGATTCAGGTTCATTTTTAAGTGGGGGTCAAAGACAAAGAATAGCCATAGCAAGAGCACTTTACCAACAGCCTGAAATTTTAGTTTTAGATGAAGCAACTAGCGCTCTTGATCAAGAAAGTGAAGCAAAAATCATGGAAGAAATCTATAAAATTTCAAAAGACAAAACCCTCATCATCATAGCCCATAGACTTTCAACTATACAAGGTTGTGATAGAGTATTTGAAGTAAATCATGGGCATTTAAAGGAGCAAATATGAAAATCACTTTCATCATAGCTACTTTAAATTCAGGTGGTGCTGAAAGAGTATTGGTCACTTTAGCTAATGAGCTTTGCAAAAATCATGAAATAAATATTATTAAATTTCACAAAGAAGACTCTTTTTACAAGCTTGATCCAAAAATCAAACTTTTTACCCTAGAGCAGTTTGACTTTTCCACTCTTTATAATAAAATAGCCTCACGCATTAAAAAACTCAAAGCCTTAAAACAAGCACTTAAAGAGCATAAAAGCGATATTTTTATCTCATTTTTAGATACCACTAACATCGCTTGCATTTGGGCAAATAAAGGTTCTAATACACCTTTAATTATTAGCGAGCATAGCTCTTATACTTATTTGAAATCTAAAATTTGGAAGTTTTTACGCCGTATAAGTTTTCCTCATGCAAATGCTCTAACCGTGCTAAGTAATGATGATAAAAAATACTATGATAACTTTGTTAAAAAAGTTATCAATATGCCAAATCCTTGTCATTTTAGCCCCATTAAAGAAAATTTAGAAAAAGAAAATAATGTCATTTTCGTAGGCAGACTTGATCATAATAAAAATGCTTCTATGTTTTTAAAAGCCATAGCAAGACTAGATATAAATTTACAAAATCAATACAATTTTTTCATAGCAGGCGATGGAGAATTAAGACAAGATTTAGAGCAAGAAGCTAAGAATTTAAATATCAAAGTTAATTTTCTAGGTAAAGTTGAAAATATGCAAGAGCTTTATAAAAAAGCAAAAATAATCTGCCTTTGCTCTTTCATAGAAGGCTTACCAACGGTTTTACTTGAAAGTTTATATTATCAAGTAGCACGCATTAGCACTAAATACACAAGTGGCCATAAAGATTTAATTGATGATGGAAAAGATGGATTTTTAGTAGATTTAGATGATGAAAAGGCTTTAAGCGAAAAACTCGCCCTTTTAATGCAAGATGAAAATTTAAGAAAAACACTAGCGCTTAATGCACAGCAGCGATGCAAAGATTATGAAGTGGCCAATGTAGCACAAAAATGGCTTGATTTGATCAAAGAAGTAAGGGTTTAATATGAAAAAACTAGCAATTTTTATTTATTCTTTAGGAAGCGGTGGTGCTGAAAGGGTTGTATCTACGCTATTGCCTGTGTTAAATTTAAAATATGAAGTACATTTGATTTTAATGAATGATAAAATATCCTATGATATTCCTGAGGTTAATATCCACTACCTTGAAAAATCAAATCCAAGCGAAAGTAATTTAGCTAAATTTTTAAAACTACCCTTGCTAGCTATGAAATATAAAAAGCTTTGTGAAGATTTAAAAATCAATTTACAATTTGTATTATTAAATAGACCTAATTATATTGCTTTAATGGCAAAATCTCTAGGACTTAAATCAACCCTTATTATCAATGAATGCACTACTCCAAGTGTGATTTACAAGCATAATAATCTAAATTCTTTTATCAATAAATTTCTTATTAAAAAACTTTATAATAAAGCAGATTTAATCTTAGCAAATTCTATAGGAAATAAAGAAGATTTAATACAAAATTTCAATATAGAGGCTAAAAAATGCGATATTTTATACAATGCCATAGATTTAGAAAGTATTATAGAAAAATCTAAAGAAAAAATAGACTTTAAAGATCCTTTTATACTAAGTGTTGGTAGACTTGATCATGGTAAAAATCATGCTATGCTTATAAGGGCTTATGCAAAAGTTAAAACTGATTTAAAATTAGTCATTTTAGGCGAGGGTATTTTAAAAGATGAGCTTTTAGCTTTAATAGAAACTTTAAATTTAAAAGACAAAGTCTTTTTACTAGGTTTTGATAAAAATCCTTATAAATACATGAGCAAATGTGACTTTTTTGCTTTTGCTTCAAGTTTTGAAGGCTTTTCCAATGTTTTAATCGAATGCCTAGCTTGTAATACTGCCGTACTTTGCACTGATCATAAAAGTGGCGCAAGGGAGTTATTTTTAAATGATGAGTTTGGACTTTTAGTAAAAGTAGATGATGAAAAAGCCATGCAAGAAGGCTTAGAGAAAATGTGCAATGATGAAGCATTAAAAGCTTCATATAGACAAAAGGCTTTTTTGCGTGCAAAAGAATTTGATAAAATTAGCATAGCAAAGCAATTATTTGAATTTTTCAACAAGGCATAAAATGAAACTACGACAGAATTTCACGGATAATAATTCTATAAAATATACCTGTATTTTAATCCTTATAGCCTTTGCTTTTAGTGTTTTGTGTAGATTATACTGGGTAGCTTGGGCAAGTGAGTTTTATGAGTTTTTCTTTAATGATCAACTCATGATTACTACTAATGATGGCTATGCTTTTGCAGAAGGTGCAAGAGATATGATAGCAGGTTTTCATCAACCTAATGACTTATCTTATTTTGGAAGCTCACTTTCTACTTTGACTTATTGGCTTTATAGTATTTTGCCTTTTAGCTTTGAAAGTATTATTTTATATATGAGTACTTTTTTTGCTTCTTTGATTGTTGTGCCTATTATATTAATCGCAAGAGAGTACAAACTCACTACCTATGGCTTTATAGCAGCTTTACTTGGAAGCATTGCAAATAGTTATTACAACCGCACTATGAGTGGGTATTATGATACTGATATGCTAGTGTTAGTTTTACCAATGCTTATTTTGCTTACCTTTATACGCTTAACTATTAATAAAGACATTTTCACCCTACTTTTGAGTCCAATTTTCATCATGATTTATTTATGGTGGTATCCATCAAGTTATTCTTTAAATTTTGCCATGATAGGACTTTTTGGACTTTATACTTTAGTATTTCATAGAAAAGAAAAGATTTTTTATCTAGCTATTGCTTTGATGATCATAGCTTTAAGTATGCTAGCATGGCAATATAAGCTTGCTTTGATTGTATTATTATTTGCTATTTTTGCTTTTAAAGAAGAAAAAATCAATTTTTATATGATTTGGGCTTTGATTTTTATTAGCATTTTGATATTACATTTAAGCGGTGGCTTAGATCCTGTTTTATATCAACTTAAATTTTATGTTTTCAAAGCTTCTGATGTGCAAAATTTAAAAGATGCTGCCTTTATGTATTTTAATGTCAATGAAACTATTATGGAAGTAAATACTATCGATCCTGAAGTATTTATGCAAAGAATTAGTTCTAGTGTTTTAGTATTTATCCTTTCTTTTATAGGTTTTATCTTACTTTGCAAAGATCATAAAAGTATGCTTTTGGCTCTACCTATGCTTGCACTAGGTTTTATGGCTTTAAGAGCTGGACTTAGATTTACCATTTATGCAGTTCCTGTGATGGCTTTGGGTTTTGGGTATTTTTTATATGCATTTTTTAATTTTTTAGAAAAAAAACAAATCAAACTTAGTCTAAGAAATAAAAATATCTTACTCATACTCATTGCATTTTTTAGTATAAGCCCTGCTTTGATGCATATTTATTATTATAAATCCTCTACTGTTTTTACTTCTTATGAAGCTAGTATTTTAAATGATTTAAAAAATAAAGCTCAAAGAGAAGATTATGTCGTTGCTTGGTGGGATTATGGTTATCCAATACGCTATTATAGCGATGTAAAAACCTTAATCGATGGTGGAAAACACCTAGGAAAAGATAATTTTTTCTCATCTTTTGTCTTAAGCAAAGAACAAATTCCAGCAGCTAATATGGCAAGACTTAGCGTAGAATACACTGAAAAATCTTTCAAAGAAAACTATCCTGATGTTTTAAAAGCTATGGTTAAAGACTATAACCAAACAAGTGCTAAAGATTTTTTAGAAAGTTTAAATGATAAAGATTTTAAATTTGATACCAATAAAACTAGAGATGTATATATTTATATGCCTTATAGAATGTTGCGTATTATGCCTGTGGTGGCACAATTTGCAAATACAAATCCTGACAATGGAGAGCAAGAAAAAAGTTTATTTTTCTCTCAAGCTAATGCCATAGCTCAAGATAAAACTACAGGTTCTGTTATGCTTGATAATGGAGTAGAAATTATTAATGATTTTAGAGCCTTAAAAGTAGAAGGTGCAAGTATACCTTTAAAAGCTTTTGTGGATATAGAATCCATCACTAATGGCAAATTTTATTACAATGAAATTGATTCAAAAGCTCAAATTTATTTGCTCTTTTTAAGAGAATACAAAAGCTTTGTGATTTTAGATGAAAGTCTTTATAATAGTGCTTATATACAAATGTTTTTATTAAATCAATATGATCAAGATTTATTTGAACAAGTCACTAATGATGCAAGAGCAAAAATTTATAGGCTAAAAAGATGAAAATAGGAATTTTAACCCATAGTGCAATGAGTGTGTATTATTTTCGTCTTGCACTCATTAGGGCTTTAGAAAAAAATAATCATGAAGTTATAATCATCACTCCAAAAGATGATTTTGCTATTAAATTACAAGAGCTAGGCTATAAGGTTTGCTTTTATGATTTAGCTAGATCAAGCGTTAATCCTTTGATTGTTTTTAAAAATCTACTTAGTTTAAAAAATACACTCAAAAGTTTAAATTTAGATCTTTTACAAACAAGTGCACACAAAAGCAATACAACAGGTATCATAGCAGCCAAAATGGCGGGTATTAAATACACTTTTGGTTTGGTTGAAGGCTTAGGAAGTTTTTATATAGATGATGATTTTAAAAGCAAATTAGTAAGAATGAGCATTAATTTACTTTATAAAATTTCTTTTAAACTTGCTAATGGTTTTATTTTTGTCAATGAAAGCAATGCTTTATTTATGAAAAATTTAGGCTTAAAAGAAGAAAAAATCAAAATCATCAAATCCGTAGGACTAAATTTAAAACAATTTTTACCTTTAAAAATTAGCACAGAAGAAAAACAAGCTTTTTTAAAAGAACATAACATGCCTGATAAACCTATCGTTTTAATGATCTCAAGAGCGCTTTGGCATAAAGGAATTAAAGAATTTTATGAAGCAAGCCAAATTTTAAAAGATAAGGCAAATTTTGTTTTGGTAGGTGGAAGAGATGATAATAAATCTTGCGCACCATTAGAATTTTTAAACTCAAATGATGTTTTTTATCTTGGCGCAAGAAGTGATATTGCACATTTATTAAATTTATGTGATATTTTTGTTTTACCAAGTTATAAAGAAGGCTACCCAAGAACAGTTTTAGAAGCACAAGCTTGTAAAAAAGCATGCGTGGTAAGTGATGCTGAGGGTTGCATTGAAGCAGTGGATAATGCCATAGATGGTTTAATTTGCAAATGCAAAGATAGTAAAGATTTAGCTGAAAAAATTGCGGTTTTATTAGAAGATGAAAAACTAAAAAATACTTTAGCACAAAATGCTTTTCTTAGAGCACAAAATTATGATGAAAATATCATAGCTTTGAAATATCTTGATTTTTATAGGGGTTTTATAAATGTATAAAAATGGCTTAAAGCGTGTTTTTGACTTTTTTTTGGCTTTGATTTTGTTGATTGTTTTTTCACCCTTTGTAGTGCTTATCAGTATTGTTTTAAAAATCGTTCAAGGAAGTGTGCTTTTTAAACAAGCAAGGCCAGGATTAAATGAAAAAATTTTTTATATTTATAAATTTAAAACTATGAGTGATGAAACCGATGAAAATGGAGAATTACTTCCTGATGAATTACGCTTAAAGCCTTTTGGTAAGCTAGTTAGAAGCTTGAGTTTAGATGAATTACCACAGCTTTTTAATGTATTAAAAGGCGATATGAGCTTCATAGGCCCAAGACCTTTACTTGTAGAATACTTGCCTTTATACAATCAAGAGCAAAAAAAACGCCACGATGTAAGACCAGGCATTACAGGTTGGGCGCAAATCAATGGACGCAATGCTATTTCTTGGGAGCAAAAATTTAAATATGATGTAGAATATGTGCAAAATTGCTCTTTTTTATTTGACCTTAAAATCTTTTTTATGACCATTATTAAAGTTTTAAAAAGAAGTGGGGTTAATAAAGAAGGAGTAGCTACAACGGATAAATTCAATGGACACAACTAAAAGTATTTATATATATGGTTCTAGTGGGCATGGTTTAGTCTGTGCTGATGTAGCTAGAAATTTAGGATATGAAAAAATCATCTTTTTAGATGATAATAAAGGCTTAAAATATCACTCCAACTTAGAAAAACACGATATGTTTATTGCTATTGGTGCAAACTCTATTAGAGAAAAACTTTTCAAAAAAGCAAAAGAAGATGGATTTAGATTAGTAAATTTGATACACAAAAGTGCTATTATTAGCCCAAGTGCTTTTTTAGATGATGAGGGTATTTTAATCATGCCAAATGTCGTAGTTAATGCTAAAGCTAGCATTGCAAAAGGTGTGATTTTAAATACTGCTTGTGTGATTGAGCATGAGTGTTTTGTAGATGAGTTTAGCCATATTAGCGTTGGAGCTAAACTAACAGGAAATGTAAAAATAGGAAAACGTTGTTTTTTAGGAGTTAATTCAAGTGTTATTCCTTGTATGAGTTTAAATGATGATATAACTTTAGGTGCAGGAGCAGTTGTGGTTAAAAACTTAACTTCTAAAGGCATTTATGCCGGAGTTCCTGCTAAAAAAATAAAGGAGGTAAAATGAGATTTTTTCTATCAGCACCACATATGAGTGGAAAAGAATTAGAATACATACATAAAGCTTTTGAAAGTAATTATATAGCACCTTTGGGTGAGTTTGTTAATGCCTTAGAACAAAGTATTAAAGATTATACAAAAAGTTCTAACGCACTTGCTCTAAATGCAGCCACTGCAGCTATTCATTTAGCTTTAAGAGTTTTGGGCATCAAAGAAGGCGATATAGTTCTAGCTTCAAGTTTTACTTTCATAGCTTCAGTAGCACCCATTTCTTATATGAATGCTACGCCTGTATTTATTGATTGTGATGAAACTTATAATTTAGATGTAAATTTATTAAAAAAAGCTATCAAAGAAAGCCCTAAAAAGCCAAAAGCTCTCATTTTAACACATCTTTATGGTAATGCTTCTAAAATGGATGAGATTGTCCAAATTTGTAAAGAAAATGAGATTTTTTTAATCGAAGATGCTGCTGAAGCTTTGGGAAGTTTTTACAAAAATAAAGCTTTAGGTACTTTTGGTGATTTTGGAGTATATTCTTTTAATGGTAATAAAATTATCACAACAGGTGGTGGTGGTATGCTTGTGAGTGAAAATCATGCTAATCTTGAAAAAGCAAGATTTTATAGCACTCAAGCTAGAGAAAATTGCCTTCATTATGAGCATAAAGAATACGGCTATAATTATAGAATGAGCAATATCTTAGGTGCAATCGGTACTGCTCAAATGGAAGTTTTAGAAGAAAGAGTGAATAAAAAGCGTGAAATTTATAGCTGGTATAAAGAATTTTTAAGTGGCACCTTTACTTTTTTAGATGAACTTGAAAATACCAAGTCAAATCGCTGGTTAAGCACTGCTTTACTTGATTTTGATTTAAATAAACTTAATACTTATGAAAAACATTGTATATGTGAAAATAACAATGTTCAAATTCAAGATAAAATTTTAAAAATCATACAAGTTTTAAAAGATAATAAAATCGAAAGTCGTCCGCTTTGGAAACCGATGCATTTACAAGAACTTTACAAAGGTTGCGATGCTTACTTAAATGGCAATAGTGAGTTTTTCTTTAGCAATGGAATTTGCCTTCCAAGTGCAACTACTATGAGTAAAGCTGATGTAGAGGAAGTTTCTACTTTAATCTTAAACACCTTAAAGGACTAAGATGGATTATAAAAGCAAACGCTTAGGTTTTTTCCTAGGCGCTGATATTTTACTTTTTGTTATAAGTATTTATTTGTCTTTTTCTTTACGCTTTAGTGCAGACATTCCAAGTGAATTTTATGAAGGCATGTTTAAAAGTGCTGTGATTTTGATTTTACTTAAAATCATTTTTCTAGCTTTTTTTAAAATTTATCAAGTTGCTTGGAGATTTTTCTCACTTAATGAGGCACGTAAATTAGTTATCGCTTTAGCTTTAGCTGAACTTGTATTTTTAGCAATTTATTATTTTTATGATGATTTTTTTAATCCTTTTCCAAGAAGCGTTATAGGAATAGACTTTGTTTTATCTTGTATGCTAATTGGAAGTTTGCGTATAAGCAAAAGAATGATAGTTGATTTTAGAAAGCCAAAATACAACGAAGAACACCCTTGTATAGTAGTTGGTGCCACTTCAAAGGCTTTACATTTATTAAAAGGAGCCAAAGAAGGAAGCTTAGGGCTTTTCCCTGTAGCTGTGGTAGATGAGCGTAAAAATTTAATAGGTACTTATTGTGATAAATTTATAGTTGAAGAAAAAGAAGCAATTAGAAAATATACCGCTGAAGGTATTCATACTGCTATCATTGCTTTAAAACTTGAGCAAGAAGAACTCAAAAAGCTTTTTGATGAGCTTATTGCTTATGGGATTAATGATATAAAACTTTTTTCTTTTACACAAAATGAAGCAAGAGATATAAGCATCGAAGATTTATTAGCGCGTAAGCCAAAAGATTTAGATAATGCTTGCGTGATTGATTTTATCAAAGATAAGGTAGTTTTAGTTAGTGGGGCTGGTGGGACTATAGGAAGCGAGCTTTGTAAACAATGCATTAAATTTGGTGCAAAACATTTAATCATGCTTGATCATAGTGAGTATAATTTATATAAAATCAATGAAGAATTAAGCTTGCATAAAGAAAAAATCGAGCCTATTATGATGAGTATATTAGACAAAGAGGCTCTAGAAAAACTTTTACAAGAAAAAAACATAGATTTGGTTTTACACGCAGCAGCTTATAAACACGTGCCTTTGTGTGAGCAAAATCCGCATTCAGCTATTTTAAATAATATCATAGGTACTAAAAATTTAATCGATCTTGCAAAAACTTACAAGGTTGCTAAATTTGTTATGATAAGTACTGATAAAGCTGTAAGACCAACTAATATCATGGGTTGTACAAAAAGAATTTGTGAGCTTTATGCACTAAGCTCAAGTTGTGAAAATTTTGAAGTAGCTTGTGTGCGTTTTGGTAATGTTTTAGGATCAAGTGGAAGTGTTATACCTAAATTTAAAGCTCAAATTGCAGCTAATGAGCCACTTACTCTTACTCATCCTGATATAGTGCGTTATTTTATGCTTGTGGATGAGGCTGTACAACTTGTTTTACAAGCTGCGGCTATTGCAAAAGGTGGAGAATTATTTGTACTTGATATGGGCGAGCCTGTTAAAATCATGGATTTAGCTAAAAAAATGCTTTTGCTTTCTAATAAAAAATTAGAAATTAAAATCACCGGACTTAGAAAAGGTGAAAAACTTTATGAAGAGCTTTTAATCCATGAAGATGATTTAAAAACTCAATATGAAAGCATTTTTGTCACCACTAGTGAAATTAAAGATTTAAAAATTTTAAATCAAGAAATAGAAAAATTACTCCAAAGCACAGATCCTGCAAAAGTTTTAAAGGAAATTGTGCCTGAATTTAATCACAATAAAAATGGAGAGTGATTAAATTCTAATTTTATTTTAAAATGGTATAATATATACTTTTAATTGATTAATAAAAATAAAAACGATACAATTACACTTATGTAATTACATCGAAATAAAGGAAAAAAAGTGAAGTTATTAGTAGTTGATGATAGTTCTACCATGAGAAGAATAATCAAAAACACTCTTGTAAGATTAGGTCATAAAGATGTTTTAGAAGCTGAACATGGAGTTGAAGCTTGGGATTTACTTTCACAAAATGATGATATTAAAATTTTAATTACCGACTGGAATATGCCTGAAATGAATGGCTTAGAATTAGTAAAAAAAGTAAGAGCAGAAGAAAAATATGCTGATATGCCTATTATCATGGTAACTACAGAAGGTGGTAAGGCAGAAGTTATTACAGCCTTAAAAGCAGGTGTAAATAACTATATCGTAAAACCTTTTACACCTCAAGTATTAAAAGAAAAACTTGAAGATGTTTTAGGAACAAACGAAGGCTAATTATAAGTTTTTATGCAAACACATTATTACGAACTTTTTTTTCAAACAGACAAGGAATATTTAGATTTATTCCTTGATCTTATTTTTTCTCTAGATATAGACGCCATAGAAGAAAAAAACGATGGCATTTATATACGATCAGAAGAAGATATAGAACTCATTCAAATAGCCTTACAAAATTTTCATCAAAAATTATGTGAAAAATTTAACACTAAGATTTATTTTCATTCTACTTTAGAAAAAAAAGAAAATAAAAACTGGATAGAAGAGTATAAAAAAGGCATACAAGCTTTAACAATTGACAATATCCACATTCATACCACTTGGCAAAAACCTATGCAAGATAAAATCAATATCATTATAGATCCTGCCCTAGCTTTTGGCTCAGGACATCATGAAAGTACTTATACTTGTATAGAATTTTTACAAAAATACACAGATGATTCCAAATTTTGTTTAGATGTAGGTTGTGGAAGTGGGATTTTAAGTATCATCATGGCAAAGCTTGGAGCTAAAGTGCAAGCTTGCGATACAGATGAACTAGCCATAGTTGCAAGCAAGGAAAATGCAAAATTAAATCAAGTTAGCTTTGATGATATTTGGGTAGGTTCTATTAATAAAAGCTTACATAAATATGATATAGTTGTGGCAAATATCATTGCTGATATTTTAATCATACTAGAAAAAGATCTTAAAGAAAAAACCAAAGAAGGTGGAATTTTAATCTTATCTGGTATTTTAAACAAATACGAAGAAAGAATTAAAGATAAATTCAAAGATTTGACTTTGTTAGAATGCAAACACAAAGGAGAGTGGTTGAGTTTAGCTTACAAAAAGGAAACAAAATAATGAATAAAAAACCAAACGAACCAAAAGATAATCCAAACAATAATAGCTTTTTCAATAAAAACCCTATTTTTATTTTTGCTATTTTTGCCATTGTGATGATTCTTTTATTTAAAGGATTTTCAGATGATGGTAGCATGGGTATTATGGGCGGAGAAAATACCAAAAAAGTTACTTATTCTGAATTAAAAACTCTAATTGAAAATAATCAAATTGCCCAAGTTAATATAGGCCAAACCACCGTAAAAGCTGTGTCTAAAGCAGGAAATATGGTATATATTACTAAAAAAGTTCCAAATGATGCTACTTTTGTGCCTTTACTTGATTCAAAAGGCGTTTCTTATGGAGCTTTTAACGAGAGTAATTGGTTTATAGATATCTTGCTTTCTTGGGTTTTACCGGTATTTATTTTCTTTGGTATATGGATGTTTTTAGCCTCTCGTATGCAAAAAAATATGGGTGGATCTATACTTGGTATAGGAAGCTCTAAAAAACTTGTAAATTCAGAAAAACCAAAAGTTAAATTCAATGATGTTGCAGGCGTTGAAGAAGCAAAAGAAGAAGTTAAAGAAATAGTTGATTTTCTAAAATATCCTGAAAGATATATCAATCTTGGAGCAAAAATCCCAAAAGGACTTTTGCTTGTAGGCCCTCCAGGTACGGGTAAAACTTTACTTGCAAAAGCAGTAGCGGGCGAAGCTGATGTACCATTTTTTAGCGTCTCAGGTTCATCTTTTATAGAAATGTTTGTGGGTGTTGGAGCTAGTAGGGTTAGAGATTTATTTGAAAATGCTAAAAAAGAAGCTCCAGCTATTGTATTTATAGATGAAATCGATGCTATAGGTAAATCACGTGCTGCAAGTGGCATGATGGGTGGAAACGATGAAAGAGAGCAAACTTTAAACCAACTTCTAGCAGAAATGGATGGCTTTGGTACTGAAAGCTCGCCAGTAATCGTACTAGCAGCGACAAACCGTCCTGAAGTCTTAGATGCGGCATTACTTAGACCGGGACGTTTTGATAGACAAGTTTTGGTAGACAAGCCTGATTTTAAAGGCAGATGTGATATTTTAAAAGTTCATATGAAAGATGTTAAAATTTCACCTGAAGTAAAGGTAGAAGATATCGCAAGATTAACAGCAGGACTTGCGGGTGCTGATTTAGCAAATATCATTAACGAAGCAGCTTTACTTGCAGGTAGGGATTCTAAAAAACATGTAGAACAAAAAGACTTAGTTGAAGCAGTAGAAAGAGCCATAGCAGGACTTGAGAAAAAATCACGTAGAATTAATGATAAAGAGAAGAAAATCGTAACTTATCATGAATGCGGCCATGCTTTAATCGCTGAAACCACAAAAGGTGCTAAAAAAGTAAGTAAAGTTTCTGTTATACCGCGTGGTTTAGCAGCTTTAGGATATACACTCAATACTCCTGAAGAAAATAAATTTTTAATGCAAAAACATGAGCTTTTAGCTGAAGTTGATGTACTTTTAGGTGGACGTGCAGCTGAAGAAATTTTCATTAAAGAAATTTCAACTGGTGCAAGCAATGACCTTGAACGCGCAACTGATATCATAAAAGCTATGATTTCTATGTATGGTATGAGTGAAATCGCAGGTTTAATGGTGCTTGAAAAACAAAGAAATACTTTCTTAAGTGGTGGACAAACTATCAAAGATTATTCTGATAAAATGGCGCAAGATTTAGATGAGTATGTGAAGAAAACCTTAGATGAACGCTACGCGGGTGTAAAAGAAATTTTAAAAACTTATAGCGGTGCTATAGAAGTAATGGTGCAAGCACTCTATGAAGAAGAAACTATTGATGGTGCTAAAGTTAGAGAGATTATTAAAAATTATGAAGAAGAAAATAATCTTCCAACGCGCTTAGAAGAAAAAGAGCAAGAAGCTACTAAGGATAACTAATGAAAACAAATTTTATTGCAAAGGCAGGCTGGAATTTACTCATAGTTCTAGCTATAGTTTTTGCAATAGCTCAATTTATATGGGGATTTTCTTGGCTTTTATGGTGTATTTTTATACTTTTTGCTTGTCTTTTTAGAACTAGTAAAATCGATTATATAGCAGATCCAAATACTATCATAGCCCCCATAGAAGGAAAAATAAAAAGCATTAAAACAAGCTCATATAAAGAGCTTGGCGAATGTATAGAAGTGCAAATTATAAACAATATCATTCATCAAGGCAACATCATAGCTCCACTTGATATGGATATAGAAGAAACTAGGCTAAGACATGGGCTTTTTTTATGTCCATTTATGAAAAATACAAATTTAATGGGTGAAAGAATGCTATTTTTAGCACACTCCAAAGGCAAACAATGGGCATTACGCATCATTTTTGGCGCTTTAAATAGAAAAACTCATATTGATGATTTTGGTCATCATTTAAACCATGGGCAAAATATAGGTTTTATGTTTGATGGTAGTGTGAGTTTATTGCTTCCAAAAGATACTAGAATTTGCGTAAATGAAAATGACAAAGTACGCATTGGTGCATTGATAGGGTATTTAAATCCATGAATTTTAAACTAATTTATATTTTACCTAATCTTTTTACAGCTGCTTCTATATTTTTAGGCATTATTTCAGTGATTGCTTCTATTAATCAAAATTTTGATAAAGCATTAATTTATATCATTTTATCATTAATTTGTGATGGTTTAGATGGACGCGTTGCAAGAGCTACAAATTCAACTTCTAAATTTGGAGTTGAGTTTGACTCACTAGCAGATCTAATAGCCTTTGGCGTAGCACCTGCTATGCTTTTTTATATGAGTATAGGTTATGAATATGGTCGTTTTGGCTCCTTAATAGCAGGTTTGTTTGTAGTTTTTGGTGCCATACGCTTAGCAAGATTTAATGTTACCACAGGTACTTATGAACCTTCAGTTTTTATAGGACTTCCTATACCAACAGCAGCAGTTGTAAGCGCTTTATGGGTAAGTGCTTATTTATATTATGATTTTTTGCGTGATTTTTCTTTGATGATAGTATGTATTCAAATGCTTTTAGCTTTTTTAATGGTAAGCAATATAAGATATCCAAGCTTTAAAAAAATCGATTTAAAACGCGCAAATGTTTTAAAAGTGTTAATCCTTTTAGTAATCTTATTTTCAATGCTTTATTTGTATTTTTTAGAAAGTGCATTAATCGTCGCAAGTTTATATGTACTTTATGGAATTATACGAAGCTTTTTTACCCTAGCCCGTAAATTTAAAAAAGATTAAATTTTATTTTCACTTCATTTTTTAATAATATACTTTTCATTATTTTTAAAAAAGGAGTTAAAAATGAATAAAAACAAATTATTCAGACAAATTCACATTTACATTAGCTTATTTTTCTTGCCACTAGCATTTTTGTATGCTGTTACTGGTTTTGCCTATATAGCTGGTTTTGATGGAGAAAGTGGAGCTAAAATTCAAAGTCAAAAAGTTCAAGCCATTATCCAAGAAGGTGCCGAAGCTGAATTTTTAATTGATTTTTTAAAGAAAAATAACTTAAAACTTCCTTCATCTTTAGAACCAAAACTTAACAAAAAAGGTGATGGTATAGAGCTTGGCACTATAAGCTATACTGCAAGTATTATTAAAATAGATGAAAACAATTATGAAATCATCACAAAAGAAAGAAGTTTACTTGGAAATATGATTTTGCTTCATAAAGATAAAGGTATGTGGTATTTTTCTGTGCTTGGACTAGCTTTTGCACTTGCTATGATAATCCTTTATATTTCAGGACTTTTAATCACTATCATAGCTATACGCAAAGACAGAGGCAAACAAATCGCAGTTTTAGGTGCTGGTTTTGTTATAACTTTAATCATAGCTTATCTTAGTGTATAAATTTAAGGTATATCTTATAAACAATAAGATATACTTTCCCTTTTAATACGGACAGATGGGTGAGTGGCTGAAACCACACCCCTGCTAAGGGTGCAGATCTTAACGGGTCTCGAGGGTTCAAATCCCTCTCTGTCCGCCACCTTATAAAATTCATTTCCTTTCATCTATTTTAATAATTTTTACTGTTATAATTATAATAAATTTAAAGGCAAGCTTCACATACTATGCAAATTTATGCTTCTATTGATTTGAAATCTTTTTACGCTTCAGCTGAATGCGTTTTAAGAAATCTAGATCCTTTAACAACTAATCTCATTGTAGCAGATGAATCAAGAACAGATAAAACCATCATACTAGCAGTTTCACCTGCGCTGAAAACTTACAATATACCCGGTAGGTTAAGGCTTTTTGAGTTTAAACAAAAAATCCATTCAATCAATCAAGAAAGATTAAAACAAGCTCAAAAACACCGCTTTAAAGCTAAAAGTTTTGACACATTAGAACTTGAAAATGATTTAAATTTAGAATTAGACTACATTATTGCTAAGCCTAGAATGGCTACTTATATAGAATTTAGCACTAAAATATACAGCATTTATTTGAAGTATTTTGATGCTAAAGATATCCATATATACTCTATTGATGAAGTTTTTATCGATCTTAGTTCTTATCTTGAAAAATACAAACTATCAGCTTATGAGCTACTTACTAAGGTTTTACTTGATATTTTACATACAAGTAAAATCACCGCAACAGCAGGCATAGGCACAAATTTATACTTAGCTAAAATTGCCATGGATATACTTGCTAAAAGACAACAAGTAGATGAAAATGGCTTGCTTATAGCCTTTTTAGATGAAAAATTATACAGATATAAATTATGGCAACACAAACCTTTAAAAGATTTTTGGCGTATAGGTAAAGGCATTGCCTTAAAACTTGCAAATTTAAACATTCATACTATGGGAGATCTTGCAAGATTTTCTTTAAAACACGAAGCTTTGCTTTATAAACACTTTGGTGTTAATGCTGAATTATTAATCGATCATGCATGGGGCATTGAAACTTGCACGATGAAAGATATTAAAAATTACAAATCACAAAATCACTCTAAAGTCATGGCTAAGGTTTTGCCTTTTGCATATGATAATAATCAAACAATAAAAGTTTTAAAAGAACTTGTCGATCATTTAGTACTTGAACTTATTCAAAATAACCTTAAAACAAATCATATCACACTAGATATACAATATGATAAAAGCAATTTAGAAAATTCAAACCTTTTAGCTTCTTATAAAGGAGCTATTACTAAAGATAATTACGGAAGAACTATACCTAAAAATGCTCATGGAAGTATAAATTTAGAAAATTTCACCCATTCTTTAAAAATCATCAATAAAAAAGCCTTAGAACTTTTTTGTAAAATCAACAATAAAAACTTAAGCATTAGAAAAATCAGCCTAAGTTTAAATAATATCACAGATAAAGCTCAAGAAAATTTCCAAGAATTAAATTTATTTAGTGATTTTAATGCAATTTTGCAAGAAAAAAATCAACTTGAAAAAGAAGAAAAGCTCCAAAAAGCAAGACTTCAAATCATGCAAAAATTTGGCAAAAAGGCTATTTTAAAAGCTTCAAGCTTAGATAATGAAACTAAAGAAATTACTTCTTTAATAGGAGGTCATAATGCATGATGAGTATAAAGATATAATAGATAAAAAATATCAAAAATCAAAACAATTTCCACCAATGCCAAGAGAAAAAAGAGCAGCGCAATTTGCTCCATTTTCAGTGCTAAATGGCTTTAGTAAAGCTATTTTAAAAACGCAAAAAGATATGGAAAAAGCATTAGAAAATAGTAAATATCAAGAAGAAAGCTAAGTTCTTCTTGATAAAATTTTATTTTGCATTAGAGTATTTTTCAAACTCTCCACTTTCATCGATTTCATTACCATAAAGTTTGTGTAATTCATAGTAGTATTTTACAAATTCCTTGCATTCTTCATCAAGTGGTAAAAACACCTCATCTTCTAAAACACAAAATTCGTCTAAATAATTTTTAGCATCTTCTTTTAACATATAATGTCTTGCTAGCTTATAATAATTTTGCATAAACACAGCCTTAAAGGCTTCATAAGCTTCCTCATCAAATTTAATGTTTAATTTCTCGTTTGCAAAAGATAACACCTCTGATTTAAACAACAATGACAAATGAATCAAACCTTCAGTATAATAAGGCTTAACCTCCTCTACTCTTTGCCAAGCAATCAAGCCTATAGCTCTTTTAATAAGCTCATAAAACACAGGAAGCTTTAAGTCATCTTCTTCATGCAAAAAGAAATTTACAAGCCCACCTGCAGTAGCTTTAAACTCTTCTATATTTTTAAACACACCGCTTTCATTCATTTTCTTTTCACTATCATTTGCTACAAAGAAAATATGCCCAAACTCATGACCTATGGTAGAAACTTCATAAATTCTTTTCCATAATTTTTCATTATAAAATAAAATTTCTCTACCATAATCTAAAAATTCTTTTTCAAACACCATAGAAGAAAGCTTCATAAAAGGCTTGGTTTTAGCATTTTCATAAACATAATTTAAAAAAGCAAAGATCTTTTTACCTGCTATATTGCTTACATACTCATCATTTGGCACTACTTGAGCAGAAAAAAGCCCCTTAAGCTCTGCTCCATAAAAAATCATAGGCATACAAATATAAAGCTGAGTTTTTTCAAGATTAAAATTTACCTCATCGAACAAAGTTTCATCTTCTTCATCTAAATTTGCATACACCATTGCAAAACTTTCTTTGATTTTATCTTTAAACTCACTCGCATTAAAATCACTCACATCTTCTAAGCGTATATCCCACTCAAGTGCTACTGCATGTGTGTAAGAGTCTTCATAGTACTCTAAAGGATGGCCAATTTGCAATGGGCATTTTACTTCCATCCACGCAAGCTCTGCTTCTTGCCATTTTTTAACCACTTCATTGTTATCTTTTTCACAAAAAGCAAATTTTAATTTTTCTATATAATCAATGTAAGCATTTTTTTCATCATCTAATGCACAATTTCTTAGTTTTTCTAAAAGTTTATCAAACTCATATTCAAGCTTTAAAACTTCATTTTCAAAAGCTTTTGCATAAGGTAAAAATCTCCAAAGTGTTCCTATTTTAACTAAAGCCCCATAACTTCTTTCACAAATTTCGCCATCTTGATTAAGCTGATAAAGCTCATTTTGTTTTAAAAACTCCAAAGCATCACTTAAATTTGGAAATTGTTCTTTTAAGATTTTATTATTTGTATCTAAAATTTGCTTGCTCCAAACAAGCTCAAAAGAATTCATAACTACGCCTATATTATGCACACCTTGAACTAAAGCCAAATAAAACTCATCAAGTAAATTTTTACTCTTAATCTCATCGATTAAATCTTGATGTTCTACTTCATAAAAGGCTCTTACTAAAGAAAAAACTTTATATTTTATTTGAGAAATTTCTTCTTCATTTAAACCTTTTTTCTCAAGTTCTTGGACTAAATTTTCCTCTTTTAAATCCACCAAACGACGCAACATTGCCAAAACATTGCTTTTTTCGCTTTCAAGATTAGCTAGTTCTAAAGCTCTATCTATCAAAGGATGACTTTGATTAGTTTGAAGTATATTATAAAGACTATTGATATTTTGTTTCCTATTTTTCACAATTTTTGCTATTTGCTTAAAATCATTCATTTTTTACCTTTCTTTATTTTTAAAACTTAATTATAATGTTTTTTTTAAAACACAAGGAGAATGTATGAAAGATATGGGAGAACCTAAGCTAAGAGTTATAGCTATGCCAAGCAATACAAACCCCGCTGGTAATATCTTTGGTGGTTGGATCATGTCGCAAATTGATCTAGCTGGAGCCATTGCCGCAAGAGAACTCTCCCCACAAAGAGTAGTAACTGTAGCAGTGGATAAAATCATTTTTAAAGAGCCAATTTTCGTAGGTGATTTGGTATCTTGCTATGCAAAAATCATCAAAGCAGGTAATACATCCATCACCGTAGAAGTAGAAGTAGTTACTCAAAGAGCTAATGAATATGGCCGTGTATACTGTATGCATGTAACTTCAGCTGTGGTAACTTATGTGAGCGTAGATAAAGATGGAAATAAATTTCCTATTGATGCGGATTTAAAAAGATTACATGGCTTTTAATATGTTTTATTGTATTTTCAAAAAAAATTTTATATCATCACAGAAAACTTTCTAAGGCTTATATATGCGTGGATATAAAATATTTTCTGGTTCAGCAAATGAGGAATTTGCTAAAAAAATCTCAAAATACCTTTCACTGCCTCTAAGCAATGCAGGTGTGAAGCGTTTTAGCGATGGTGAAATTAGCATTCAAATAGATGAAAGCGTGCGTGGTAAAGATGTGTTTATCATACAAAGTACTTGTGCTCCAACAAATGATAATTTAATGGAACTTTTAATCATGACAGATGCATTGCGTCGCTCAAGTGCAAGCTCTATCACAGCTATCATCCCTTATTTTGGTTACGCTAGACAAGATAGAAAAGCAAGTCCTAGGGTGCCTATTACTGCAAAATTAGTAGCAAATCTTATAGAATCAGCGGGGGTAGATAGAGTAGCTACCATAGACTTACATGCTGGACAAATTCAAGGCTTTTTTGATATACCCGTGGATAATCTTTATGGAAGTATTATTTTTAATGATTATATTAAAAATAAAAACTATAAAAATCCTATCATTGCAAGTCCTGATATAGGCGGTATAGCAAGAGCTAGGAGCGTAGCAAAAGCTTTAGGACTTGATATAGTTATAGTAGATAAAAGACGCGAAAAGGCTAATGAAAGCGAAGTAATGAATGTCATCGGTGATGTAAAAGATAAAGAAGTAATTTTGGTAGATGATATTATCGATACAGCAGGAACCATAGTAAAAGCTGCTGAAGTATTTAAAAGCAAAGGTGCAAAGTCAGTTATAGCTTGCTGTACCCACCCTGTGCTTAGTGGCGTAGCTTATGAAAGAATAGCCAAAGATGCGCTTGATGAGCTAGTAGTAACTGACACTATACCTTTAAAACAACAAATGGATAAAATCAAAGTCCTAAGCGTAGCACCTATCTTTGGTGAGGTAATACGCAGAGTTTATCACAATGAAAGCGTAAATTCTTTATTTGTATAAATTCTTTGCAAGAATTATCTTGCAAAGAATTATTCTTTAAAGCTTGGGATGTATTTTAAGACTTTTTCTCTAAGAACTTCATTTTCTCTTAATAATTTTAAAACCGATTTTGCATAAGTATCTTTTGTTTTGCCTACTTTCTTTAAAAATACACCATCTTCAAAAATTCCTTTTTGATTAAATATTTTTAACAATTCATCATAATCTTTACTTTCATATACAGAATTAAATTTATCTTCAATCTCTTTGTGTAAATTTTTAAAGTCTATTAGTTGCTCTAAAGAACTAATTTTTTCTTGTATTTGTTTAGATGTTTTTGATTTTTTAAATATAGATTTTAATTTATGTTTTACTTCTTTTTTTAATTTTTCTGAAATTTGAGTTTGTAGAACATTTTTATATTTTGTTTCAAAGATATAATCTTTTACTTCTTTAAATTTTTCTCTTACATCTGATTGTTCTAAAATAGCTAAAATAATGCATTCTAATAAAAATAAGTTTTCAACTTCAGCTACTTCTAAAACCTTCACTTTATTTTTATTTGCACTATCTATTTCTTCTTGTGCTCTAAAATCTCTATCTATAATCCCATAAGCATTAAAACCATGCAAGGCATTTTGTTCGTTGAAAGTTTTTGTATAGTTTAAAACATTTTTACAACTACTGCATGGAATGATTTGATATTGTGGATATAATATACTATAAATTTTAGTGTCTAAACTTTCACTTTTTCCCTCTACAAATAAAATATCTCTTCTAACACCTAAAAGCTTTAAAAATAATTCTTGTGGTATATCATTTTTTTCTATTTTTTCTATTTCCCATTTTTGCCCATTGTAGGATTTAATCCAAAATTTATCCGCTTCTATATGATTTGCGGCAAAATTTAAATCATGCGTTATGTATATAAATAAACAATCTTGCCTATGCTTTTCTAAAACACTCCAAAGTCTATTAGTCAAAGATGAATGTAAGTGTAATTCTGGCTCATCAATTATAATAGTTTGTTGTTTATTGTCCTTAATTGGTATTGTTAATATTTTAGCTATTGAATATAAAATCAATTCTTCTCCTCTGCTAAAATTAATTATTTCATAATCTTTATGTTTTATATAAAATTTATTATCATGATTTATTCCTAATTCTTTCTGCGTGGTTTCTTTAAAAATATCAAATAAATAATCTACACAAGTTGTAATAGGCTCTTCTTTGTTTCTCAAAAGAATTTCTCTAAATTGTTTAAAAAATAAATTAGATATCACAGTAGTATAGTCATCTTGTATATCTTTTATCTCTAAGTTATTACTATCTGACGCATCTGAATACACGTATTCAATTTTTTCATCTATATAATACAATCTTTTTGAAGCAATAATATGTATATTTTCATTATTTTTCATCCAAGCCCCAAGCCTACTTTTACCTGAGCCATTAGCACCTACGATTATGATAGAATTTGCATTTGTTTTAAATTCTTTTTTATCTCCATTTTCATCAGGTAAATAATAAATATATTCTTCCATCTTAATTCCTTAATAATGCTATATATTCGCTTTGTTTTTCGTTTAAGACTTTAAAAGTGCTTATCATGTAAGAAAATTCATCATCACTTAAACCATAAAGTTCTTTAACTAATAAAGTATTTTTGGCTAGAGTTTTATAAATTTCATTATTTTGAATTTCTTCATAAAATTCATAGAATACCTTAGTATTTTTTTAAAATGACAGCAAAAAGAACTTTTTAAAATGCTAAGAAATACTATCAAGCTTTATAATGTAATTTAAATTTAGAATTAATAAAGACCTCACTGCCTATCTAAAAAGAAGCCTTCCTTGAAGTCTTATCAGTAGCAAGGAACCTTTGATGAAATTATATTATTAAAATATTAAATTCTAATAAATTGATATATGAAAGATTAAATTTGGTGGAGACGAGGGGAATTGAACCCCTGTCCAAAAATAAAACAACCACGGCATCTACATGCTTAGCAAAGGTGAAAACTTCATCTAGCCAAACTCACCTTCCAAAATTTCAAGCTAGACTAAGACTTTAACTTCAATTAAAACTTGTCAAATTTCAATCTACACTATCAAAAATAACCAAATTCTAAGCTAGATAGTATCACTTAAAATTCAGGCTCAACTGAACTTACGCAGCTTTAGCGTAAGCAGGAGCAAATTTAACGTTGTTTGCGTTTAATTTTAATTTGAGCTTTATACGCTTTGCTCAAAGCGACATGCCACCAAGGCCACTCTACTCCTGTCGAAGCCAAGTCGTCCCCATTATTTAGAAATTTTATCAGGAACATTTGCAATTTGAGGGTTAAATACGCTTAAAAAAGAAGCATTTTTTTCATAATCATTGCAATATCTATCAAGCTGCTCACCCACTAAAAACATCCAATCCACAAATTCATCGCTAGCAGGACCATCAAATTTAGCTGCTTCTTGCATAATTTCCTCACAGAATATGCAAAAATTTGCAATCTCATCTAAATTTAATCTTTTAGCAGCCCAAACTACGTTGTGGATATTTTGCTCTAAGTCTTTTAAAGCTTCTTTGTATTTTGAGCTATCACTGCTTAGCTTTACTATCAAAGGCTCTAAAACATCGCAAAGACTTCTAAAAAAATACAAAAAACGCTCGATTTCTTCAAGCTCGTAATCTAACTCTAATTGCTCTAAAATTCCCATAAAAACTTCTATAATCTAAGTTTAAATGTTTATTTTAGCAAATTTTAGATAAAATTAAAATTTCTTACAAAATAAAATGGAAAAAATATGGATAGAATCGTAGAGATTGAAAAATTCTCCCCTGATGAAACTTATGAAACAAGCCTTAGACCTTCAAATTTTGACGGCTACATAGGACAAGAAAACATTAAAAAAAATTTAGAAATTTTCATCAAAGCTGCTAAAAAAAGAAATGAATGTCTAGATCATATCCTTTTTAGTGGGCCTGCAGGACTTGGCAAGACAACTTTAGCAAACATTATCTCATATGAAATGAATGCAAATATCAAAACTACCGCTGCGCCCATGATAGAAAAAAGCGGGGATTTAGCTGCGATTTTAACTAACCTTAGCGAGGGAGATATTTTATTTATCGATGAAATTCATCGCTTAAGCCCTGCCATAGAAGAAGTGCTTTACCCTGCTATGGAAGATTTTCGTCTTGATATTATCATCGGTAGTGGCCCTGCTGCACAAACAATCAAAATCGATTTACCTAAATTTACACTCATTGGTGCTACTACAAGAGCAGGTATGCTAAGCAATCCTTTACGCGATCGCTTTGGTATGCAATTTCGCTTGGAATTTTATAAAAATGAAGAACTTGCTATCATTTTAGAAAAAGCAGCTCTAAAGCTTAATAAAACATGTGAAAAAAAAGCTTCTTTAGAAATAGCCAAACGCAGTCGCTCAACCCCAAGAATAGCATTAAGATTGCTTAAGCGTGTAAGAGACTTTGCTGATGTAAATGATGAAGAAATTATTAGCGAAAAAAGAGCTAAAGAAGCGCTTGATTCTTTAGGGGTAAATGAGCTTGGTTTTGACGCGATGGATTTGCGGTATTTAGAGCTTTTAACTGAAGCTAAAAGAAAACCTATAGGACTTTCTAGTATAGCCGCAGCATTGAGCGAGGATGAAAATACCATAGAAGATGTAATAGAGCCATATTTACTAGCAAATGGCTATATAGAAAGAACAGCCAAAGGTCGTATTGCGAGCTTAAAAAGTTTTGATGTTTTAAAATTAAAATACAACAAGGGTTTATTTGATGAAAAGTAGTAATTTTTTCTTGATTAGTTTTATTTTGATCATTTTATTTTGGGTACTTTTTTTATTTAAACCTTTTTTGATGAATATAGCCATAGCAAGCTTAATGGCTGTTTCTACTTCTAATGTTAATGTTAAATTCTTAAATATTTTCAAAGGTAAAAAAGTCGTTGCTGCAGCAGCTACTACTGCTTTTATGCTGGCTTTATTTTTTATACCTTTTGTATATGCTATTATAGAACTTGCAAAAGCTGCAAAAGGTTTTGATATAAGCTATTTTCACAATACCATAGAATATTTTAAAAATTATTCTTTGCACCTACCTGAATCTTTAAGCTTTATAGAACCCAAAATCAAAGAAACACTAGCAAGTATTGATTTAAATTCTATCTCTAAAAATGTTTTAACCTATCTTTCAAGTGCAACTAAATTTGGCACTAAATTTCTAACTGATATGGTGTTAATTTGTGTGTTTTATTTCTTTGCTAATCTGTATGGAGCCCAACTCATTGGCTATATAAAAAGCATAGTGCCTATGAAAAAAGAAGAAACTCAAGGCATTTTAAGTGAAGTGAGTAATGTAATGTCTGTTGTGTTTTATTCTATGGTGCTAAATGCCATTTTACAAGGGGTGCTTTTTGCTATCATTACTAAATTTTATGGTTATGATGCGATTTTAATGGGGATATTATTTTGCTTTAGCTCTTTAATCCCTGTTGTAGGTGGGGCCTTAGTTTATGTGCCTGTTTCTTTATATGAATTTGCAAATAACAATCTAAGCGGTGCTTTAGTGATTTTCATTTATAGCGTGGTAATGATATCTTTTATCGCAGATACTTTAGTAAAACCCTATATCATTAAATGGATCAATGAAAAACTTGTTCAAATTCCAACACAAATTAACGAACTTTTAATTTTCTTTGCGATGATAGCAGGAATTTCAAGTTTTGGCTTTTGGGGTATTATCCTTGGACCTGCTATTTTGACTTTCTTTATTTCTACTTTAAAATTATATGTGATTTTAAAAGAAAAGCATTTTGTATAAAAGCGATTATTTTTCAATAATCGCTAAAATTTCTTCTTCGCTTGTAAGTTTTTTATTGTATTTAATCACTAAAAATTTAGAGTTTTTATACACATCTAAAACTCCATTTATGCCTTTAATATTATTTAAATCATGTTTTGTTTCTAAAGATAAATAGACATTTTTAAAATCTGCCGGACTTTGTAAAAACAAAAGCAATACAAACCAAATTACAGACAAAGCTATCAAAATAAAAGCAAGAGAAACTAAACTAAAATGGTGTAAAAAATACCCTCCAACAACACCACCTAAAAAGCTTCCAAAATAGCCAAAAGCATTAAACACACCCAAAGCTGCGCCTTTTTCATTTACCTTAGCAAATTTACTCGCACAACTTTGCATAATAGGCTCATGCAAATTAAATCCTATAAAAAATACTACAACACCCACCATAAACACTAAAGCATTATGCGAAAAAACAAATATAATATAAGCAATGATAAAAAACGCCACACCTAAAAGCAATATCTCTTTACTTAAGCCTCTTTTTTCTCCCAACGATCCTGATAAACCCATAGCTAAAAACCCAAGCACCATAGAACTAACATAAACATGCCATAAATTCTCACTTGGGTAATTAAACTCATGCACCAAAACCAAAGGAATACTTAAAAACGCGATACTCATAAGCATTTTTTGCATACAATTAGTAAGATTCATCAAAGCTAAGTTTTTTTCTTTTAAAAGTTTTTTTAATGGGGTTTTAGTATTTTCATGTACTATTGTATGCTCTTTTGGCACAACGCTAAATAAAAGCACGATACAAATTAAACTCAAAATAGCACTTAAATCAAACAAACTTGAAAGTCCAAATTTAGCACTCATTAAAGGAGAAAGCACCAAAGAAGCTGCAAAAGAAAGTCCTATAAATGAACCCATGATAGCCATAGCCTTGCCGCGATTTTCTTCATTGATAAAATCACTTATCATAGCAGTAGCTACTGCTCCTATGGCTCCTGCACCTTGTAAAAGCCTTCCAAACATCATCGTATAAATATCATCAGCATATGAACACACCAAAGAACCTATGATAAACACCACAAGTCCTATTAGCATAGTTTTTTTACGCCCTATTTTATCTGAAATGATTCCAAAAGGAACTTGCAATGCCATTTGAGTTAGAGCATACACACCTACTAAAAGCCCTACTAAAAACTCATTAGCTCCTTTTAAATTTAAAGCATATAAACTTAAAACCGGCAAAACTATAAACAATCCAAAAAATCTAGTTCCTACAATAAAAGACAAAGGTAAAACGGTTTTTAACATCTTTTCTCCTTATAAAGGATAATTTTACTATGATTTTGATAAACTTTTTTTAAAGTCAAAACAAAAAGAGTAATTTATGAAGAAAAAATTAAAAATCATTCTAGCAACTTCTAACGCACACAAAGTAGAAGAAATCAAAAAATTTTTAACTACTTATGAAATTTATGCCTTAAATGAAATCATTACCCCTTTTGAAGTCATCGAAGATGGCACAAGTTTTAAAGAAAATGCTTTGATAAAATCTAAAGCCATTTTTAATGCTTTAGGAAAAAAACAAGACGAATTTATCACCTTAAGTGATGATAGCGGTATAAGCGTAGAGGCTTTAGACAATGCACCAGGGATTTTTTCTGCAAGATACTCTCAAGAAGGCACTGATGAGGCCAATAGAAACAAGCTCATCCAAGCCTTACATGAAAAAAATCTACATCAAAGCAAAGCTTTTTACACTGCAGCCATAACCATAAGCTCAAAATATGGACATTTTAGCACACATGGATATATGCATGGCCTTGCTATTGATACTCCAAGGGGTAATAATGGCTTTGGATATGATCCTTTATTTATCCCAAAAGGTTTTGATAAAACCTTAGGTGAATTAGATGAGCAAGTAAAATTAAAAATTTCACACCGCTCACAAGCACTAATGTTTGCTACTTATATTTTAAGAGCATTAGAAAAAATGGAGTATTAATGAAACAATTTATAAAATATATGCTTATTGCTTTTGGGCTTTATGTGATTTGGATGTTGCTTTATTATAATTTTGCTTAAGATAATGATAGCTTAAAATAAAACTTGGTAATAAAAAAAGCGAACCAAACAAAAGCAAACTCATAGCCAAAACCGTAAGTAAGCCAAAATAAATCGTTGGGATAAAATTACTGCTAATCATCACTAAAAAACCTAAAATAATCGTAACACTAGTATAATAAATCGCACTTCCTATACCCATATGTGAAGCTTTTATAGCCTCTTCTAAGCTTTTATGTTTTAATTCTTCTTTAAAACGATGAATATAATGTATCATATCATCAACCCCTATTCCTATACAAATAGCAGCTATGGTAATACTCATAATATCAAGTGGTATATTGAAAATACCCATTAAGCCAAATACTAAAGCCAAAGGTATGAGATTAGCTAAAATTGCCACAAAAGCATAAACAAAACTTCTAAAAATCACCACAAACAAAGCAAAAATCACAAGCACCACAAAGGCTAAAGTGTCAAATTGTGATGAAAAAAGACTTTGAAGCATATTATTATACAAAGGCATAATACCACTGATTTTAACCTCTACATTATCATTTTGCAAAAGTTCTTTTAAGTCTTTTTCAAGCTGTTTTAAAAAAGCATCGCGTCTTAAATTTGGATCACTATCTAGCATACGCACGCTAAATCGCAACTCATTATTTTCTACACTTACAAAAGGGGTTAAAACTTGCTTTTTAAAATTCTCATCTAAATTTTCATATAAAAATGCTAAGGCAAAATCATCTAAAGCCTTACCATCATTAATGCTTTTTCCAAGCTCTAGCAAACTTTGCAAGCTAAGCACAGAGCCTACATATTTTTGCTTACTTAAAAACTCATGAACCTTAGCAGCTATTCTTGTTTTTTCACTACTAAAAAAATACCTATCATCTTTGGCCAAATCATCAAATTCTTGTTCAAACTCATCTAAACTTTCATTTTGTTTTAGATCTTGCTTAAACTTAACAATCACATCTAAAGGCATAGTTCCGCCTAGTTCTTTATCTATAATCAATAAACCTTGTTTAATCCTAGAACTATCTTTAAAATAACTCACAAAGCTATTTTCTACTTTGATTTGTAAAATTCCATACAAAGCAAAAGCTACACAAAATAAACTTATGCCATAGATAATTTTTCTATGTTTTAAACTTGCATTTGCACAAAAACTTAAAAATTTCAATGAATTTTGATTAAGCTCTTTAAAATTTAAACGCGGCATTAGTACCAAAATACTTGCAAAATAAATATAAGCTAAAACCAAACTCACGCTAATACCAAGGCTCATCATAATACCAAGTTTGATAATAGGCTCAATATCTGAAAAGACAAAACTTAAAAACCCAACAACTGTAGTTAAAATAGCAAAAAAACTAGGACTTGCTTTATCAAGCAAGGTTGAGAGCAAAAGCTTATAAACGCTAGCTTTTGAGTGTTTGTGTAAATTTTCTATAAAATGTACGATCAAATGTATCACAACAGAAACGGTGATAATAAGCACTAAAGCTACATAGTTTGAAGACACCACAGTAATATCAAATCCCAAAAGTGCGAAAATCCCGCTTGAAGTAAAAAGCGAAACCACACAAATTCCCAAAGCCAAAAACACCAAGCGCAAAGAGCCAAAAAACCACCAAAGCGCTATAAATAAAAGCCCTATTAAACTAAGACCATAAATTTTTAAATCACTTTTTACATAATTAATCATATCATTAGCGATCATTTCTACACCGCCAAGGTGCAAAAAGTCTCCATTTTGACTATATTTAGATACTATTTTAGTAATTTCTTCTAATCTTTTGGCACTAAATTCTCTTGAGTTTTCTTGGTGTTTTTTAATCAAGGCTCTAAAATGCTCTTTTTCATTTTCACTTTTTGCATTATCTCTTGAATTAATCAAGTCATTATAAACAAGATCAGGTGCTAGATAAATCAAAATTCCTGTTGTTTTTCCATCTTTTGAGATGATATTATTTTTATAAAAGGGTTGGTTTAAAATTTCTTTTTTAGCTAGATTAACATCCACATCTTGACTAAAAATATTAGGTATATTTTGGATAAGCTCTTTTAACTCTTTACCTTTAGAACTTGCAAGTAAAGGCGCATTAGTGATAGAAAATACCTTTTGCACACCATTGATTTTTTCTAAATCAAGAGTTAAATTTTTTATAGTTTCTAAATTTTCTTTAGCAAAAATATCTTTATCTTTAGGAGCAAAAGCAAGCATTAAAAAATTATCATTGCCATAACGTGCTGAAACTTCTCTATATAGTTTCAAACCCTCATCATGCTCTAAAAGCAAGCTTTCAGCACTTGCATCAACACTTAAATTTTTAGCAAAAAAACTAAAAAATATACAAAAGATTAAAGTAATCCCCAAAGTTAGCTTTGGGAAATTAAGAAAGATTTTTAAAATTTTACTTAGCATTATTTAGAAAAATCAACACTAGAAAGCTTTTCAAGCAAGGTTTTAAAATCGCCATTTTGTAAGACATCTTTAAATTGTGAGCGATAAGTTTGTATGATACTTATGCCAAAAATATCTACATCATAAATTTGCCAATCATTATTTTTATCATAAAATTTAAAAATTACAAAATTTTCTTTGCCATCTACTATCATAGAAGTTTTCAAAAAAGCTCTTTTATTTTTTTCTTCTAAATTAATCACTTTTAATTTTTGAGAATCATACAAAGCAAGCTTATCTGTGAAACTTTTTTTAAGGTTTTTTTCAAAAGCTTTGTTAAATTCATTTTTTTCATTTTCACTTAATTTTTCATATCTTGTAGAAAGACTAAGTTTAGCCATAAGCTCATAATCAAAAACACCATCAAATAAAGCAAAGATTTTTTCCGCTGCTTTAGCTTTATCGTTTTTATTTTGATCTAAAATTTTTAAGCTCTCATCAATTTTTTCTTGCATAGTTTTAGAAATATCTTGCAAATTTAGAGCAAAAACAAATACTACACTAAAAAATAATACTATGATTTTTTTCATTTTATCTCCTTATTTGATGAGTTCTTGGCGTCTTTGTTCATACGCATCGCGTATAAAAGTATAATAATCTACACTATTTTGGTAAATATCATCTATTTTTTCATACTCAAAACTTAATTCATTAAGTTTTAATGCAGCATTTACACCCACACCAACCCAAAAATTCTCAATATACCCCTCAGGCACCATAAACCAATTTACAGGTAAAGCTAAAGCATCTCTTACATTATAAGGACCTAAAAGCGGAAGCACTAGGTGTGGTCCACTACCCACTCCCCATTTACCCAAAGTCGTTCCAAAATCAGCCTCATAACTTTTTAAAGGAGTTTTACTTGCACTATCTAACAAACCAAATCCAAAAATCATATTCACACAAAATCTTCCAAATTCCTCACCGGCTTTTCTAAATTCTAAACTTAAAAGGTGATTGATAAATCTAAAAGGCGATCTTGTGGTATCAAAAGCATTTTTTACCCCTGTTCTTATAAAACTTGGAGTAATACTTTTATAAGAAAGTGCAACCGGTCTTAAAAAATAAGTATAAAGATCATAATTAAACTTACTCATAGCTTTATTATAGGTATAAAAGCTATCTTTGACTTCTTTTTTTTGATATTCTTGTTCAAAATCTTCAAAGTCATTTGCTAAAATCAAAGTGTTAAAAAATAAACACAAACTTAGTATGTATTTTAACAAGCTTTTTCCTTTTAAAATTTCATAAATTAAAATCTTAAATTATACAAAAATTAAAATAAATTTTTACATTAAAATGCTTTTAAAATATTCTTTAAAAAAATTAAAATTTTTTATTTGCTTATGAAATAAGTCTTAGAAAATATGCAAAAAATACAAATTTATTTTTGCTTTTAAAAATAAGCTATAATTTTTTCAAAATTTACTACTAAAAGGATAAAAAATGAAAAAAATTTTCACCCTACTTTTTTTGTGCATTTTTGGTTATAGCGCTGATGTAAATATCGCTGCAGCTGCAAATGTAGCTTATGCTTTTAAAGCCTTGCAAAAAGAATTTCAAAAAGAAAACCCTGATATTAGTATCAATGTAAGCTTAGGCGCTAGTGGAAATTTAGTCTCACAAATTAAAAATGGTGCGCCATTTGATATATTTATGGCTGCAAATATGAAATTTGCACAAAGCTTGTATGATGATAATTTTGCTAGCACAAAACCTGTTATTTATGCTCAAGGAGCTTTAGCTTTACTCAGTGTTAGAATGGATTTAAGCAAAGGATTAGACACACTTAAAGAAGAAAAAGTAAAAATCATCACCATAGCCAATCCCAAAGCTGCTCCTTATGGTCAAGCTAGCATAGAAACTTTACAAAATGCTAAAATTTATGAGCAAACAAAAGCTAAAATCATCGAAGCAAAATCAATAGGAGAAGCACTTACTCAAACATTAAAAGCAGCCGATGTGGGTTTTATAGCAGCAAGTGCTTTATATGAAGATACGCTAAAATCTTATAAACTCCAAGAAGGAAAAAATTATATTTTAATCAATCCAAAACTTTATAAACCAATCAATCAAGGTATTATCATCACTTCTTATGGTAAAGATAATGCCAAAGCTAAGAAATTTTATGATTTTATTTTAAGCAAAAAGGCTAAGGAAATTTTCAAAGCTTATGGCTATAATATCCCATGATTAAAGCTAAAATAAACACTATAAAAAATCATGAAAATATAAACTGGGTAGAATTTCTTATAAATAAACATAAATTATATATGCTTGCTTTAGAACTTGATGAAAAAGCAAGCATTGATCAAGAAGTTTTACTTGCTTTTAAAAGTAGCGAGTGTTTGCTTAGTAAAAAAAATTTAGAAAACTCATTTTTAAATACCTTTTATGCAAAAATCATTGATATTTTTCAAGGACAAATCATCACTATCGTAAGATTAGAAAATGAAATTTGCACTTTTGAAGCTCAAATTAGCACCCATGAGTTTTTAGAACAAAATTATCAAAAAAATGATTTTGTATTTGCTTATGTACATCCTAGTGCTTTATTTATCAAAGAGTATTTATGCTAAAACTTGACTTTGAAAAAATCTTTAAAAATAAAGAAAAAGAATTTAAACTTAAGGTTAAATTTGAAGTTAAAGAAGGGGATTTTTGTGCTATTTTTGGAAAAAGTGGTAGTGGTAAAACTACGCTTTTGAGAATTTTAGCAGGTTTTGAAAAAGCACAAGGAATTTGCACTTTTAATAATACGATATTTTTTGATGATAAAAACTTTCTAAGTCCACAAAAAAGAAAGCTTGGCTTTGTTTTTCAAGATTATGCTTTATTTGAAAATATGAATGTAGAGCAAAACTTACTTTTTGCCAAAAAAGATCTAAAATTTGCTAATGAACTTTTAGAACTTTTAGATTTAAACAAACACAAAAAAAGTCATATTTTAGAACTAAGCGGGGGACAAAAACAACGCGTAGCTTTAGCAAGAGCTATTATGCAAAAACCCAAACTTTTACTTTTAGATGAGCCATTTAGCGCCTTAGATAATGAGATAAAACTACACTTGCATGATTATCTTTTAAATATACATAAAACTTATAAAATCACTACTATTTTAATCAGTCATGATGTAAGTGAAGTTTATAAATTGGCTAATAAAGTCATTGTTTTAGAAAATGGAGCCATTATCAAAGAAGGCTCGCCTAATGAAGTTTTTTTAAAGACACAAGGCTCACAAAAATTTGCTATAAAAGCACGCATTTTAAAACTACAAAAGCAAGATAGCATATTTATAGCCATACTTGCCATAGGTAATCAAATCAGCCAAGTAGCACTAAGCCCTTTAGAAGCTAAAGATTTTAAAGAAAATGATGAAGTACTTTTAAGTCAAAAAGCTTTTGCGCTAAATTTAACTAAGATATAAAAAACAATGCTAAAATAAGATAAATTATTGCAAGGTTATAAATGACTTATGGACTTTTTATCTTAAAATTTTATACTAGCTTATGGACAAAATGGAAGATAAAAACTGCATATGGTTATTTTTTCTACGCCATAGCTCCACCTTTTATCCTTTTGTAGTTTCATTTTTAAATTAATTTAAAAGGATATAAAATGCATTGGTTAGTATTAGCAATTAGTATAGTTTTTGAAGTGATTGCAACAAGCTCGATGAAGTATGCAAGCATAAGTAAAAATAATCTTTATTTAATCGTTTTTGCGGTGTTTTTTTCATTTTCTTTAGTAGGTTTATTTTATGCTTTGAAAAAAATTGATTTAAGTATAGCTTATGCAACTTGGGCAGGTTGTGGTTTGGCATTAGTTAGCGTGGTGGGATTTTTAATCTTTAAAGAGACAATTACTCTTAATAAAATCATTTTTATTATTTTAATCATCACTGGAGTGGTGGGATTAAAACTTAGTGCTTAAGCCTTTTGGCTTAAAGCACATTCATACTTTGTATCATCACTTTTGCTTTACATTCAGCACAGCAATATAGTGTTTTTATCTTAGCTTCATCACCCATAAATCTTGGCTTCATAATGCTAGCGATTTTCTCAATAGCTTTTTTAGTAGCAAATTCTTTTCCACACTCTACACAAGCAAAAAGTTCATCTTGGGCTAAAACCATAAAAGAAAAATACTCTTTTTCTAAATCTATCCCACTTCTTTGAAGTATCAAAGTATCTTTTTCAGCACAACTTGCCTCACAATATCCACAGGTAGTACATAAGCTTGCATTAAATTTCAAAGAATTATCCTTAGCATCAGCTACTAAAGCTCCTACATTACAAGCTCCCACACAAGAAAGACATAAGGTACAGGTGTCTGTATTGATAGTGATTTTTCCATAGCGTATCCATTCTTTGCTTGGAATATTGCCTAAATTTTCTTCTTTTATAAGCTCTCTTAATCTTATAGCAAAATCTTCTCTTTTTAAAAGCGCAGGATTATAAGATATAAATTTAAGATTTTCTATAAAATGTGCTTGATTTATAGCCTCTAAAAGTTCTTTTTCATCTTTAGCTAGAAAAATTGCATTTTGTTTAAATTTTCTTTGAAAAATTTCATTCATCAAAGCTATCACTTCTAAAGCACCTTGCGATAAGCCATCGCTATAAAAAATCACACTCGCACCACTTGTTTGAAGCATAGCTAAAAAATGCGCTTGATCAAGATAGTTTTCGCCTTTAATCATAAAAGGCATTATATCTTCTTTTAAAGCGATGTTTAAATTTTCTATAGGCATTTTCTCAGGGATTATTAAAATGATTTTATCTTCATAAAATTTTAAAATTTCATAAAAGCTATTACGTGGCATAGGTGCATAATCAAGCGCCCCACTAGGACAAATTCCTACACAATCACCACAGCTTAAACAATCCACATGAGAAAATTCTAATTTTCTTTGCTCATCATCTTTTAAAATAGCCACACTAGGACAAATTTCAGCACATTTTCCACAATGAATACTTCTTCTTTCATGGTATTGACAAATGCTATCATCATAACTAATATAATTTCTAAATTTATATTTTGGAGAATTAGAATTTAAAAGTTTTATAATTTCTTCTTGACTTAAAGTAGTTAAATCATAGCAACCACTTTGTTGATCAAAACTTTCTTTTTTTACATCATATAAGAAAAAATCACAATCAATCTCTACTTGCTCATTATCTTTTAAAGCTATCACGCAAAGCTCGCCCACGCAACCTAAAACACCCAAACATTGCTCATTGTTTAGTTTTAAAACCTTGTATTCTTGTTTTTTTAAACTTTCTATAAGCTCATCTTGATCCTCATTGCTTACAATAATTACATTTTTACCCACTTCTTTGGTGTATTCTAAATCAAGTCCTAAATCATAAACTTTAGATCTAATCTTATATAAAGACTCAATAGTTTTGGCTTTTTTAAGCACATCATCTTGTGAGTTTTTAAGGTAAAAATTAATCTCAGGCGCATAAACTTCAGGGTTTAAAAGCTTTGAATTTCCTATAAAAACTTCTTCATTACAGGCTTTTTGAACTATACTAATATCATCACTTAGAGGAATTAAATCTTTATTTTCTAAAAATACAAAATCTTTCATAACACTCTCTTTTAAATTTTTTAATCTTAATTATATAAATTTCATTATAAAAAAGTTATAATTTTACTAATTTATTCTTAAGGTTTAAGATGAACAAATTTAGAAATTTTCCACCCATAAACACGCTTATAAACGATGAAAACTTGGCTAATTATCCTTTGTATTTAAGATCTCATTTTGCAAAAATAGTTGTTTCAAATTGTAAAAAAGAACTAAGTAAAAATGAAAATTTAAATTTTAGCTTGCAAGATTTGCTAAGTAAAATTGCTCAAAGTATTGATGAGTTTTTAAATATACAAAGTCAAAGTTTGATCAATGCTACTGGAGTTATCATACATACTAATCTTGGTCGTAGCATTATTGATGAGAGTATTTTTGAAAGAACTAAAGAAATCATCTGCTCTTATTCAAATTTAGAGTTTAACATGCAAAGTGGCAAAAGAGGCTCAAGGTATGACGCACTTAGTGCGAATTTAAAAATATTATTTGATTGTGAAGATTGCTTGGTTGTTAATAATAACGCTTCAGCTGTATTTTTAATCTTAAACACCTTAGCAAAAAATGAAGAAGTTATTACTTCAAGAAGTGAGTTAGTTGAGATTGGGGGAAATTTTAGAATTCCTGAAGTTATGCTAGCAGCTGGAGTTAAACTAAAAGAAATAGGCACGACTAATAAAACTCATCTGTACGATTATGAAAAAGCTATCAATGAAAATACTAAGATGATTTTAAAAACTCATCGCTCTAATTTTGCTTTTAAAGGATTTTTTGAAGAGGTAAGTTTAGGTGAAATTCATGCTTTAACAAAAAAGAAAAAACTCATATCTTATTATGATTTGGGTGCTGGCTGGTGTGAAAAAATTAATAAACAACTTAGTAAAAACGAGCCAAGCGTAAAAGAGCTTTTAAAACATTGTGATATTTTAAGTTTTAGTGGTGATAAGCTTTTTGGCTCTACGCAAGCAGGCATTATACTTGGAAAGAAAAAATACATTCAACAATTAAAGAAAAATCAACTTCTAAGAATGCTAAGGGTTGATAAAATCACTCTAGCTTTTTTAAATGAAACTACCAAAGCTTACTTAGAAAAAGAATATGAAAAAATTCCTACACTAAAACTTTTAAATGATGATTTAAAAACCATAGAAAAAAAGGCTCTTTTTGTCAAAGAAAAAATTCCTATTAAATGTGAGTTAAAAACTTCTAAAAGTTTAGTAGGCGGTGGCTCTATGCCTGATAAAAGCTTAGATACTTTTGTGCTAAGTTTTGATGAAAAAGCTTTGCTTTTACAAGAAAAATTTAGAAAAAAAAGAGTGATTGGTCGTGTTGAAAATGGGCATTTTGTGCTAGATTTTAGAAGTATTTTAGAAAAAGATTTAAACCGTTTAATCCACGCTATCAAAGAGGTATTTCATGCATAGTATCATCATAGGCACTGCTGGGCATATTGACCATGGTAAAACTTCGCTTATAAAAGCTTTAAATGGTTTTGAAGGTGATGATTTAAAAGAAGAGCAAGAAAAAGGTATTACGATTAATCTTAGCTTTTCAAATTTAAAAAGTGAAAATTTAAATATTGCTTTTATCGATGTGCCTGGGCATGAAAGTTTGATTAAAACTATGATAAGTGGTGCTTTTGGCTTTAGAGTGTGTATGTTTGTCATAGATATAAACGAGGGTTTAAAGGCTCAAAGTATAGAGCATTTAAGGGTTTTGGAATTTTTAGGCGTAAAAGATGTGATGCTTATTTTGAGTAAGGTTGATTTATGTAAAAATTTAGCACAAAAGCAAACAGAGCTTTTAAAAGAATTAAAAGCCTTTAAAATCAATATCTTAAAAGTTTTTCCAACAAGCATTTATGATGAGCAAAGTATATTAAATTTAAAAAACTATCTACTTAGTTTAAAGCCTAAAGAAAATGATGAAAATTTGATTTTTAGATACTACATTGATAGGGTTTTTTCTTTAAAAGGTATAGGAACGGTAGTAACAGGGAGCTTAAATGAAGGAAAAATCAGCAAAAATGAAAAAATATTTTGCCTTGAAAATCAAAAAGATATCATTGTAAAAAATATACAAATTCATGAAGAAAATGTTTTAGAAGCAAAAGCTTATAATAGAGTTGCTTTGAGTTTAAATTGTGATTATCATGAGTTAAAAAAAGGCTATGTATTAAGTAAAAAAGGTGTTTTTAAAAGCTTTAAAAGTATCGATGGGGTTGTTTTTAATACAGAGATTAAACACGGAAGTATTTTAGAATTTTGTAGTGGCTCAAAAAAGCTTAATGCAAAAATTAGTGTAATCAAAGAATTTGAAGATAAAACTTATATTAGTTTAGAGTTTGATAAAAACTTACCTTTGTGTTTTGATGATAAATTCATCTTGCTTGAAAATGGGCGTATTAAAAGTGGTGGTGTGGTATTAAATGCAGTGAGTGAGCCTTTAAAAAAAGATATAAAAGCTAAGTATTTAACACTTTTAGAACAAAATGATTTTAAAAAAGTATTTGAGTTTTTAAAACAAACTCACAAACTTGGCTTTGGCTTACTTTCAAGCTATCAACGCTTTAAACTCACTCATGAGCAAGCCTTAAACTTAGCAAAAAGTTTAGATCATGTTTTTGTCGATGAGCAAGCTTTAAATGTATACGATCTAAATGCTATGCAAACTTTGAAAGAATTTATTGATTTTATTTTCTCTAAAAATCCTTATGCTTTAATCTCGCCTCATTCTATCGCCTTAAGGCTTAGCTGGGCAAGTGAGAGTTTTTGTGCTTATATACTCAAGCAAATGCAAGAAAAATTAGATTTTAAAGATGGCATATGGTTTTTAAAAGGACAAAATTTTGAAAAATTACAAGAAAAGGCTCATTGTGAGCTTTATGAAATTTTAAAAAAAGAAGGTATAAAACCTACCGCACCTTATAATCTTTATGAATATTTAGAACTTGATAGGAAAAATGGAGATCTTATCTTAAAAAAACTCACTAAAGAAAACAAAGTCAAAAGATTAGCACATAATCTTTTTATAGAAAAAAATGCCCTTGAAAATCTCATGCAAGAGTTTTTAAAGCTTTTACAAAATCATCATTTAGATGTCGCTTTTGTAAAAAATCATTTTCAAATTTCAAGAAAATACGCCATAGCTTATTTAGAATACCTTGATAAAAACTATCCTCAAGTGATAAAAATCGAGGAAAAAAGAATGCTAAAAGTCTAAGTGTTAAAATTTACATTTTATAATTGATAAAAATTTAAATTAAAGGAAAAAAATGAAAAAATCTCTAGCTCTTTTAACTCTTGCTAGCTCTTTATTTGCTGCAAGTAATGAAGAAATTATTAATTTTTTTAAGAAAAATCCAAATTTATCAAATGCAAATATTAGTGTTTCTAGTAGAGAAAAAATTCCTGATACTAACTTTGAAGCTGTGATAGTTAATTTTGAAATTAGTGGTAAAAATTTCCAAGAAATCGTTTTTACTCAAGATAATATCATCACAACCGAAGTAATTGATGTAAAAAAAGGTGAGTTTTATTCTCAAGTTTATCAAGCAAAACTCATGGAAAAACAACAAGCTGAATTTTCAAAAAAAGCTCTAGTGGAACTTAAAAAAGAAAAAATGTTTGTTTCTTTAGGCGATAAAAACAAACCTTTACTTTATGTATTTAGCGATCCTGAATGTCCATATTGTAGAATGCATTTAGATAAGATAGAAGAAACACTAAAAACTCATCAAGTTAAATTTATCTTAACCCCTATCCATGATACTAGTGCTTTTGAAAAATCTGCATTAATTTATAAAGAAAGTAAAAATGCTAAAGATGATGCACAAAAAATTGCTATCATGAAAAAATACTATGATAAAAATTTAAAAGATTATAAAAAACCTAGTGAAGCTGAGGTTAAAGCAGTAAGAGAAACTTTCGCAAAATACTCTAAACTTGGTCTTCGTGCCGTACCAACCATAATCGATGCTCAAAAATAATCTTTTCTTGCTTGTGTTTGCACTATTTTTAAGTGCTTGCACAGGCCCTATGCAAACTTTTATCCAAACAAATAATGAGGGTATTTTCCTACATGCTAATAAAAATCAAAGTTTTTCTTTACACATCAATAATCCTTCAAAACTAAACACAAATTTAGAAGCTAAGCTCACTCAAAAATTACAAAATTTGGGATTGGTTTTAGATAATACTCAAAGTGATTATAAAATTTATATCAATATAGTAGATTTTAAAAAATTTTCTTATGCACAAAGACTAATTGCTTCTAATGCGAGATTTTTTTATAATGACTTTGATAAAATAGATGATGTTTTTGAAATGGAAGTAGAAAATTACTATCTTTTGCAAGTTAATTTACAAATTAGCTCCAAAAACTCTACTCAAAGCACCTCGCTTTTAGCAAGAACTGCTTATCTTAGCAATATAGACAGAGCCAAAGAATCTTTAGAAGAAAAAATTGCTAATCAAATAACAAGCTTTTTTTATATGCATTAAAGATGGCATTTAAGCCATCTTTTTAAATATAACCATGATCAATCATCGCATCAGCCACTTTTTTAAAGCCTGCTATGTTTGAACCTACTACTAAATTTCCTTCATGATTATAAGCTTTTGCACACTCGTATGAATTTTCAAAAATATTTTTCATAATCTTATGCAATTTTGCATCAACTTCCTCAAAACTCCATTGACACATACTTGCGTTTTGCTGCATTTCAAGTTGAGAAGTCGCTACACCGCCTGCATTTGCAGCCTTAGCTGGAGCAAATAAAAAGTCTTTTTGATTTAACATAAAATCAATCGCTTCAAGTGTGCTTGGCATATTAGCTCCCTCTGCTACCATACGACAACCATTGTGATATAAGGTTTTAATATCTTCTAAATTTAACTCATTTTGCGTAGCGCTTGGAAAAGCTATATCACAAGGTATGCTCCATACTCCATTACAACCTTGTTTATACGCGCTTTTTGGAGTAAAAATAGCACCTTTTTTAAGCGCTGCATAATCACTCACTCTAGCTCTTTTTACTTCTTTAATTTCTTTTAATAAATCTAAATCTATTCCATCTTTATCATAAACAAATCCATCGCTATCGCTTATTGTGATTGCTTTTGCACCAAGTTGATGTAATTTTTCTATGGTATAAATTGCCACATTTCCACTACCTGAAACTGCGCACTCTTTTCCTTCTAATGCATTGTTATATTTTGCTAGCATTTCTTGAGTAAAATACACGCAACCATATCCTGTTGCTTCTGTTCTTGCTAAACTTCCACCCCATGGAATTTTCTTTCCCGTTAAAGTTCCATCAAAATTAGAGCTAATTTTCTTATAAGCTCCAAACATATATCCAATTTCCCTAGCACCAACCCCTATATCACCCGCTGGCACATCAGTGCTTGCGCCTATGATTTTTGAAAGTTCAGCCATAAAAGCTTGACAAAAACGCATAATTTCTGCTTCGCTTTTACCTTTAGGATCAAAATTTGCTCCACCTTTAGCACCACCTATCATCAAACCCGTTAAAGAGTTTTTGAAAATTTGCTCAAAACCTAAAAATTTCAAAACATCCAAATTCACACTAGGATGAAATCTAATCCCACCTTTATAAGGACCTAAACTAGAATTAAACTGCACTCTATAGCCAAAATGCGTTTGAGCTTTACCCGCATCATTGATATATACAACTCTAAATATAGTTGTTTTTTCAGGCATTACAATACGCTCTAATATTGCATGATCTTGATAGGTTTTATTAGATTCAAGTAAAGGTTCTAAAGAATTTAATACCTCAGTTGCTGCTTGAAAAAATATAGGTTGTCTTGGGGAAATTGTTTGAATTTTTTCTAAAGTTTCATTGATATATTGTTTAGCCATACTCATAAATTGTCCTTTTTATAGTATCTTGCTGTTTGTTTTAGCTAAAAATTTTTTTAGCGCCATTTGCTCCTTTGTTCCTATTTTGTAATAAATTAGCTTTAAATATGCGCTAATTTCCTTTTGAGAAAGATTTCTTGATTTAGAATAATCTAGCAAAATATATTGCGGAATGAAAATTTTACTTTTTGTGAAATTTTTCATCATTTTTTTATAAATAGAAAAATTTTTAACACAAGAAAAACGTGCAAAAACAAAAGGTAATTTTGTTTTTTCATACCATAATTCACACAAATCAATATAATCTTTTGGATTTTGCAAATAAAGTTTTAAAGCCTTATCACCGATGATAACCTCCCCTTTTTGCTTTAAAACTTTTGCAAGAGCATTAGAAGTTGCAGAACTTGCATCTTCTTTGCTTTGAGAATGTTTTTTCACTAAAACGCTTTTTACCTTTTTGCTTGCGCAAATTCCCACATTTAAGGTTTTGTATTTTTTTCTACGACTTTCAATACTTGAAATAATCGCTGCGTCAATGCGTCTAAAATACAAATGGCGATTTAGCTTACTAGGAACCCCTTTTTTGTATTCTGTAGTTTGCTTAACATAGCTAGGAAAAGCTGTTTTTTTAAGATAGATATGCAAAGGGAGTAAATTAAGATAATCTATCTTTCCAAAAACCATCTTAGCCTTTCTATGATTAAGTATTAGTATCCTATAAAAAAATATCTTAAATATAAATTAATTTAATTAAAAATATAATCAATACTAAAATTTATATCAAAATTTAACATTTATTGTAAAAAATTATTTTGTAATCTTAGATTATTAAGTAAAAAATTAAAATAATAGAAAAGTCAAATTGAAAGATTAAAAATAAAAATTAAGTTTTATTCAAAAAAATATTTTAAATAAAACTTAATCTATAAAAACTATTGTAAGCTTGCTAGATATTTTTGATAGTCAAATTCTTTTACCAAAGCCACTCCATCTTCAACCGCAGCTTTTGCCACAGCAGCACTAACTACAGCTTTTACCCTGCTATCAAATGGTTTTGGTATCACATAATCTCTACCAAAGCTAAGCTCTTCTACTCCATAAGCTTGTTTTACCTCATCAGTTACTTCAAGCTTAGCTAAATCAGCCAAAGCTTTAGCAGCAGCTACTTTCATATTTTCAGTGATTTTAGTCGCTTTTACATCCAAGGCTCCTCTAAAAATAAAAGGAAAACCTAAAACATTGTTAATTTGATTTGGATAATCACTTCTACCTGTTCCAACTATAGCATCATTTCTAACCCTTTTAACATCTTCAGGCATTACTTCAGGCACAGGATTAGCTAGTGCAAAAATCACAGGATCTTTAGCCATACTTAAAATCATCTCATCATCTAAAATCTTAGGTGCGCTTAAACCCAAAAACACATCAGCACCTTTTAAGGCCTCTCTTAAAGTACTATCTTTGGTATCGCTTACAAATTCTAGTTTGTATTTATTTAAATCATCTCTTTGGGTATTAATCACACCTTTACTATCTACTAAAACGATATTTTTAACCCCTAAATTTCTATACATTCTAGCACTTGCAATACCTGCTGCACCCGCACCACTTACTACTACTTTAATATCTTCAAATTTTTTACCACTAATTTCCATAGCATTCATTAATCCTGCTGTAGAAATGATTGCTGTACCATGTTGATCATCATGCATTACAGGAATTCCAAGATCTTGCAAAGCAGCTTCTATTTCAAAGCATTTTGGTGCTGAAATATCTTCTAAATTAATTCCTCCAAAGGTAGGTGCTATAGCTTTACAAAATGTAACAATCTCATCTACACTATGAGCATTAATTTCTAAATCATAAGCATTAACATTAGCAAATTTTTTAAACAGACAAGCCTTTCCTTCCATCACAGGCTTACTTGCGCTTGCTCCTATATTGCCAAGTCCCAAAACCGCGCTACCATCACTTACTATGGCAACTAAATTAGCTTTATTAGTGTATTTATAAGCCAAAGTTTCATCTTTTGCTATCTCAACACAAGGTTCAGCAACCCCTGGAGAATAAGCTAAAGACAAATCATGCGCACTATCCATAGGCTTTCTAGCAATAATATCTACTTTACCACCTAGGTGGTACTCTAAAGCCTCTTCTTTTAAATTCATTATTTCTCCTTCATGTAAGTTAGTAAATTTTCTATTCTAAGCTTAGCTTTTTGCACTCCTAAAAATTCTAATACTTCAAATATACTAGGACTTACCGAACTTCCAGTAAGTGCAATGCGTATAGCTTGAGCTAGATCTTTTAACTTAAGATTATTTTCTTCTAAGAATTGATTAGTTAATTCTTCAAATTCGCAAGCATTTTTTTGCTCATTTAAAACCATAGCGTATTTTTCCAAATAAGTTAAATTTGTTACATTAAGAAATTTATCTACAGCCTTTTGATCGTATTCTTTTGGGTCATTTAGTAACACTTTAGCCCCACTAATAATATCATGTAAGGTTTTAGCTCTCTCTCTTAACATATCTAGCAAAAAGCCTGCTTTTTCATACTGACTCAAATCAAAACCTAAATCTTTTAATTGTCTATTGATTTCTTCAAAAGGTAAAGTTTTAATATAATGAGCATTAAGCCATTCTAGCTTTTTAAAATTATAACAAGAAGCACTTTTATTAATATGATTTGGATCAAAAAGCTCTTGCATACTTTCTAAAGAAAAAATTTCATCATCGCCATGACTCCAACCAAGACGCACTAAAAAATTTAGTAGGGCTTGAGGTAAAATCCCCATATTTTTATACTCCATCACATCAGTTGCTCCATGACGCTTAGAAAGTTTTTTACCATCTTCACCATGTATCATAGCCACATGATAAAATTTAGGAATTTTAAAGCCTAGTGCCTCATAAAGAACGATTTGTTTTGGGGTATTTGATAAATGATCATCCCCTCTTATAACATCACTCACACCCATTAGTGCATCATCAATTACAACAGTTAAATTATAAATTGGGCTACCATCGCTTCTTGCAATTACAAAATCATCTAAAATATCTTCAGCCTTAAAACTAACCTCGCCTTTAATACCATCTATAAATTTGATCTCTCCACTTTGTGGTGCTTTTATACGCACTACAGGCTCAATACCACTTGGGGGAGTTCCTTTAAAATCTCTATATCTACCATCATATTTTGGGCGCTCTTTGGCTGCTTCTTGCTTAGCTCTTAACTCATCAAGCTCTTCTTTGCTCATATAACAATAATAAGCCTTACCCTCATCTAGTAATTTTTGAATGTATTTTTTATAAATTTCAAATCTTTGGGATTGATACTCAATCGTCCCATCATAATCAAGCCCACACCATTTAAATGCTTCTATAATAGCTTGTGTAGCTTCTTGTGAATTTCTTTTTAAATCCGTATCTTCAATACGCAATAAAAATTTACCCTTATTTTTTCTTGCATAAAGATAATTATATAAAGCCGTTCTAAGCCCTCCTATGTGCAAATATCCTGTTGGAGAAGGAGCAAAACGCGTTGTGATTTCTTGCATATTTTTACCTTTTTTAAATTTTTATTGTTATAATGCTATATTTACACTTAAATAAAGGTTTTATATGAGAAAATTTTTAATATCTTGTTGTTTTGCTGCAAATATTTTATATGCTCAAACCCTTGGTGGCGTAGCAATGGTAGTAGAAAATCAACCTATTACTCTTTATGATATAGAACAAACCATGAAAGAATTAAAAACCAACGATAGACAAAAAGCTATAGCATTTTTAGTAGATGATAAAATTCAACAAAGTGAAGCTAAAAAACTAGGAATTTATGTAAGTACTTTTGAACTTAATGAAAAATTAGCCCAAATAGCAAAAGGCAATAAAACTGACATTAATGGTTTGCAAGCAAAGATAGAAAAAGACGGTTTAAGTTTTGAAGTTTTTAAAAACAAGATTAAAAAAGATCTTGAAAGAGAAAAACTTTATAGAAGTATAATGCAAAATGCAAAAATCAATATCGATGATGAAACACTAAAACATTTTTATGAAAGCAATCTTGATAAATTTAGCACTTTTTCAAATATAGACTTAGTTGTTTATAATTCTACTAATCCAGAACTTTTACAACAGCTTGCACAAAATCCTATGTATAAAAATTCTCAAATTAAATCAAAAGCCATTAGTTTAAACGCAGCTAGCATAGATCCAAGATTACTTGCTTTGTTAAATAATACCAAAATAGGAGAATTTACTCCGGTATTAAATGGCGAAAATGCTTATATAGTGTATTTTGTAAAAGAAAAATATGGTAAAAATCCTATCGAATTTGACTTAATCAAAGATCAAGTTAGCAATGTCTACACCCTAACCCAAAGAGAACAAGCCTTAAAAAATCATCTTGATAAAATAAGAGCAAATGCCCATATAGAAGAATTAAGATAGGTTTAAAACCTATCTTAATTAATGTCTTGAAAGATAATTTGTATCATAATTATTATTGATAAAATCTGCATTATCCATCATCGCTAAATGAAAATCTTTTGTTGTTTTAATCCCACCTACGATAAGCTCTTGCAAGGCTATTTTCATTTTAGCTATAGCTGTGTTTCTATCTTCTCCCCAAACGACTAATTTTCCAATCATAGAATCATAATAAGGAGGTACGCTATAATCTTGATAACAATGGCTTTCCATTCTTACATTGCGTCCTGCTGGAGCTACGTATTTTGTGATTTTACCTGGACAAGGTAAGAAAGTTTTAGAATCTTCGGCAGTGATTCTACATTCTATAGAATGGCCTTTAAGTTTAATTTCTTCTTGTTTTGGCAAAGGATACCCTTCTGCTACTTTAATCATAAGTTCGATAATATCCACCCCACTTACCATCTCACTCACACAATGCTCAACTTGCAAGCGCGTATTCATCTCGATAAAATAAAAATCTAAATTTTTATCCACTAAAAACTCAAAAGTTCCCGCACCCTCATAATCAATAGCCTTAGCAGCTTTTACTGCTGTTTCATGAAGTCTTGCTCTTGTTTTTTCATCTAGTAAAATTGCAGGAGATTCTTCTATAAGCTTTTGATGGCGTCTTTGCATAGAGCAATCTCTCTCACCCAAATGTATCACATTACCAAAGCTATCTCCTATGATTTGCACTTCTATGTGACGTGGATTTTGGATATATTTTTCCATATACATAGTGCCATCACCAAAAGCACTCATAGCTTCACTTTCTGCTGACCAATAAGCTTTTTCCAAATCTTTTTCATCTTCAACTACACGCATACCACGGCCACCACCACCTGCTGCTGCTTTTAAAATCACAGGATAGCCTATTTCTTTAGCAAGTTTTTTAGCTGCTTCAACCCCACCTAAAGCTCCATCGCTTCCTGGGATTACAGGCACGCCTGCTCTTTGCATTACTTGTTTTGCTTTGCTTTTATCACTCATTAGTGCCATAGCAGCTACTGAAGGGCCTATGAATTTGATGTTGTGTTTTGCACAAATTTCAACAAAATTTTGATTTTCACTTAAAAATCCATATCCTGGAAAAATCGCATCCGCTTCGCTAATTTCAGCTGCACTAATAATAGCTGGGATATTTAAATAGCTTTCTGAACTTCTAGCATTTCCTATACAAATACTCGCATCAGCATATTTTAAATACAAAGCATCTTTATCTGCAGTAGAATACACACAAATTGCTTTTTTTCCCATTTCTTTTACAGTTCTTAAAGCTCTTAATGCAATTTCTCCACGATTTGCTATTAAAACTTTTTTAATTTCCATTTTATAATTTCTCCACCACAAATAAAGGCATACCAAATTCTACAGGCTGACCATCTGCAACTAATACTTCTACTATCCTACAATCATATTCAGCTTCGATTTCATTCATGATTTTCATTGCTTCAATAATTGCTATAGTACTTCCTTTTTTAATAGTTTGTCCTGCTTTAGCAAAAGGTGCTGCACCCGGGCTTGGAGCTTGATAGAAAGTACCTACCATAGGACTGTTGATAGTTGGTTTATTAGAAGAGTTTGAGCTTGCTTTGGTTTCATTAACTACATTTACGTTAATTGGTTGTGGAGCTGGAGCAACAGGAGCTGGAGCTGGTAATTCACAACACATATCTCTTTCAAGTTCTATTTCAAATCCATCTTGTTCTTTTATTTTAATCTTGCTTATATTTGCTTCTGCAAAAAGTTGCATTAGTTCTTTGATTTCTTCTTTTGTCATATATTCTCCTTGTTTATAAGACTTAATTTATAATTATATATAAAAATACTAAAAATAACTTCAATTATTTATTTTTTACTTTTATTTTAAGATATAATTTAAAAATTCACTTTAATTATAAAGGACAAAAATGGGCTTAAAAGCAGATAATTGGATCAAAAAAATGGCATTAGAGCACAATATGATAGAGCCATTTTGTGAAGCAAATATAGGTAAAGGTATAGTTAGTTATGGGCTTTCAAGCTATGGATATGATATAAGAGTTGGAAGAGAATTTAAGATTTTTACTAATGTAAATTCCACTGTTGTAGATCCTAAAAATTTTGTAGAGGAAAATGTAGTAGATTTTGTAGGCGATGTATGTATAGTACCTGCAAATTCTTTCGCGCTTGCAAGAACGGTTGAGTATTTTAAAATGCCAAATGATGTTTTAGCAATTTGTCTTGGCAAAAGCACTTATGCAAGATGTGGCATTATAGTAAATGTAACTCCTTTTGAGCCAGGTTTTGAAGGACATATCACTATAGAAATTTCAAACACAACCCCACTACCTGCTAAAATTTATGCTAATGAGGGTATAGCTCAAGTTTTATTTTTACAAGGAGATGAACCTTGTGATGTAACATATGCTGATAAAAAGGGTAAATACCAAGCTCAAACAGGTATAACTTTACCAAGAATTTTAAAATAATTTTATTTTCAGCCGATATAAAAACTTAGTCAAGTAATAGGAAAATAAATATGTTTAATGGAAAAAGCATTTTAATCACCGGTGGTACAGGAAGTTTTGGAAAAACTTATACTAAAACTTTACTTCAAAAATACAAACCCAAAAAAATCATCATTTATTCAAGAGATGAGTTAAAACAATTTGAAATGGCAAGAGAATTTAATGATGATTGTATGCGTTATTTTATAGGCGATGTAAGAGATAAAGAAAGACTGAGTATAGCAATGAAAGATGTTGATTTTGTTATCCATGCAGCTGCTATGAAACATGTACCAATTGCAGAATATAATCCAATGGAATGTATAAAAACTAATATCCATGGAGCACAAAATGTAATCGATGCGTGTTTGGAAAATAATGTAGAAAAATGTATCGCTCTTTCAACCGATAAAGCATGTAATCCTATTAATTTATACGGAGCTACAAAGCTTGCAAGTGATAAGCTTTTTGTAGCAGCAAACAACATTGCAGGAAATTCTCATACTAAATTTAGCGTTACAAGATATGGCAATGTAGTGGGCTCAAGAGGCTCTGTCATACCATTTTTTAAAAAGCTAATCAATGAAGGTGCTAAAGAGCTTCCTATCACAGATGAGAGAATGACAAGATTTTGGATATCTTTAGAAGATGGGGTTAATTTTGTGCTGAATAATTTTGCCTATATGCATGGAGGGGAAATTTTCGTACCAAAAATTCCTTCTATGAAAATCGTTGATTTAGCTAAAACCATGGCTCCTAATTTAACTCATAAAATCATAGGTATAAGAGCGGGTGAAAAACTACATGAAATTATGATTTCAAGTGATGATAGTCATTTAACTTATGAATTTGAAAATTATTATGCTATTAGTCCAAGTATTCAATTTAATAACATTAATGTTGATTTTAGCATAAATGCAAAAGGGCAAAAGGGCAAAAAAGTTTCTAATGGCTTTTCTTATAGCTCAGATAATAATCCATCATGGATTAGCCAAGAAGAGCTTTTAAATATAATAAATCATACAGAGCTTGAAAAATGATAACTTATTCTCATCAAAATATCGACGAGCAAGACATACAAGTAGTTTGCGAGGCTTTAAAAGATGATTTTTTAACCGGTGGAAGAAAGGTTGAAGAATTTGAACAAGCCCTTTGTGAATATGTAGGTGTAAAATATGCTTGCGTGCTAAATTCAGCTACTTCTGCTTTACACCTTGCGTATTTATCTTTAGATGTAAAAGATAAAATTGTCTTAACAACCCCCATTACCTTTGCTGCAACTGCAAATGCAGCTTTAATGGCAGGTGCTAGGGTTGAGTTTATAGATGTAAAAAGTGATGGAAATATTGATGAGAAAAAACTTGCTTTAAGATTAAGCCAAGATAGCTCTAATATAGGAGCAATTTGCGTGGTTGATTTTGCGGGAAATAGCGTAGAAATGGATGAAATTTTAGCCTTAGCTAAACAATATAATATCCCACTAATAGATGATGCAAGTCATGCTCTAGGTGCTACTTATAAAAATCAAAAAGTAGGTTCTATGGGGGATTTGAGCATATTTTCTTTTCATCCGGTTAAACCTATCACAACCTTTGAGGGTGGTGCGGTTGTTAGCAATGATGAGGAATTAATCTCAAAAATCAAGCTTTTAAGAAGTCATGGCATAGTCAAAAAAAGGCTTTGGGATAGTGATATGATTGAACTAGGCTATAATTATCGCTTAAGTGATGTTGCTTGTGCTTTAGGTATAAACCAACTTAAAAAACTTGACAATATGCTAGAAAAAAGAGAAATCATCACAAGTTTTTATGATAAAGAATTTGAAAAAAATCCTTATTTTAGCACTATAAAAATCAAAGATTATAAAAAAAGCTCAAGACATTTATACCCTATTTTGCTTTTTCCTGAATTTTATTGCCAAAAAGAGATTATTTTTGAAAAATTATTAAATTTAGGCATAGGTGTACAAGTGCATTATAAGCCAACTTATGAGTTTAGTTTTTATAAAAATTTATATGGAAATTTATTTTTAGAAAATGCGGATAATTTTTATAAAGCCGAGCTTAGCATACCTGCTCATCAAGAAATGAGTCTAAAAGAAGCGCAATTTGTTAAAGATAGTTTATTTAAGATCTTAGAAGAAACTAAAAAGGCTTGTTGTGAGTAAAAGTATGCATGAGCTAGCTTGTGAGCTTTTTCCTATATGCAGAAGTATCACTGGGAAAGGCTTTAGACAAAGCTTAAAAATACTTGATGAAGCTATGGGTGGGAGTATATTAAAAATTCACTCTATAGCAAGTGGAAGTAAAGTATTTGACTGGGAGGTGCCTGCTGAATGGGAGATAAACAATGCTTATATCATCACTCCAGATGGAGAAAAAATTTGTGATTTTAAGCAAAATAATCTTCATGTATTAAACTATAGCACAGGCATAGACACAGAGCTTAATCTAGCAAGCTTACAAGAACATCTTTACTCTATAGAGGATATGCCTGATGCCATACCTTATGTGACAAGCTATTATAAAAGGCGTTGGGGTTTTTGCATAAAACATGAAGATAGAATTAAACTAAAAGAAGGAAAATATAAAGTTTTCATAGATGCAAAGCACCATGAAAATGGGGTTTTAAACTATGCTGACTTACTCATACCTAGCACGCAAGAAACAAAAGATGAAATTTTAATCTCTACTTACCTTTGTCATCCATCTATGGCAAATAACGAGTTAAGTGGTCCTGTGGTAGCTGTATTTTTAGTTAAATGGCTTTTAGAGCTCAAAGAGAGAAAATATAATTATCGTTTTGTTTTTGCTCCTGAAACTATAGGAAGTATAGTTTATCTTAGCAAGCACTTAAAACATTTACAAAAACACACTAAAGCAGGTTTTGTACTCTCTTGCATAGGTGATGATAATGCTTACTCACTCATTCACACTCCAAGTGAAAATACCCTAGCAGACAAAGTAGCTTTGCACACTTTAAAAGTTAAAAATAATTTTAAAGAATTTAGTTTTTTATATAGAGGTGGCAACGAAAGACAGTTTTGTTCTCCTTTAGTAAATTTACCCATAGTTTGTGTATGTAGGACTAGATTTGGTGATTATAAAGAATACCACACTAGCAAGGATGATTTAAATTTCATCAGCGAAGAAGGATTGCAAGGTGGCTTAAAAGCCATGCAAGAAATCATTATGAATTTAGAAGCGAATGAAATTTATCAAATCACAACTTTTTGTGAACCAAATTTAGGCAAAAGAGGATTATATCATACTTTAAATCAAGGAATTACCAAAAAACCAATCTCAGCTGATTTTCTAGCCTTTTGTGATGGTAAAAATGATGTTTTAGATATAACCTCAAAGCTAAATATACAAGCTTATGAATTAAAAGATTTAATAGAAAAATTAAAATTTCACGGATTAATAAAATGAAATATTTCTTAGAACACAATGATAAAAAATACTCTAATGTTGACCTAATAGAAGCTTTTAAAAAACTTGGCATCAAAAAAGGCGATATTTTATGTGTGCATACTGAACTTTTTAATTTTGGCACACCCTTACTTCCTAGAAATGAATTTTTACAAACTATATTAGATTGTTTTTTTGAAGTCATAGACAAAGAAGGTACTTTAATCATGCCTACATTCACTTATAGCTTTTGTAAAAATGAAGTTTATGATAAATTAAATTCTCCAACTAACATGGGTGCTTTAAATGAATATTTTCGCAAACAAGCAGGGGTAAAACGCACCAATGATCCTATATTTTCCTTTGCTATAAAAGGAGCCAAAGAAGAATTGTTTTTAAAGGACACTACAAGTTGTTTTGGAGAAAATTGTGTGTATGATATTTTAACACAAGAAAATGGAAAATATATACTTTTTGGAAGCACTACAGGACACACTCTAACTCATTATATCGAAGAAGAATACCGAGTAGATTACAGATATTTTAAAGATTTTCACGGAAAAATAATAGACGAACAAAACAGAATGCATGATAAAAAAATAAAATTTTATGTTAGACATTTAGATAAAAAATCTTTACCAAATGTCGATAATATAAACTATATTACTAAAAAAACAAAAAATTTTATATACGAAAATTTTGGTGGTGCAACTATATGTTTATTTCATACAAAAGAATACAAAGAAGCGATAAAAAATGCTCTTGATGAAGATAAAAATATTTTTATATTACAGGATTAATCATGGAAAATAAATTTTATGAAATTTTAGAAAATATACTAGAAGTAAAAGTTGATGAAAACTCAAATTTAAACATACAAAATTGTAAAAATTGGACTTCTTTAAATCATATTGATATAATCATGAGCTTAGAAGAAGAATTCGAAGTCAAATTTAGCAAAGATGAATTAAGTCAGCTAAAATCACAAAATGAGCTTTTGCAAGCTATCAAATCAAAGGTAAAAAATGAAAAATATTAAAAACTTATTTGAGTTAATAGCTATAAAAAATCCAATTCACGCAAAATATTTAAATAAAATCAGTCTAACAAATGAAGACGAAATAGAATTTGAAAATCTCATTTCATATTATCTTCAAAATAATATTTCTTTACAAGAGCAGTGCGAATGCTATTTAACTATACTTAATGACACTTTAGAAGAAACAAAATATTTCATAGAAAATAACTCATACAGATATAAAAGTTTTGAAGAAGTAAAAGATAAAGTCTATTTTAATGAAACTTATATGAAAAAATACATGATAGGGCTTGCACTTTCATCTTATATTTGGATTGCTCATATAAAAGTTAGAAAGTATTTTGAAAATTACCTTCAATCAAAAAGCAAACATGATAATTATTTTGAAATAGGTCCAGGACATGGAGAATTTTTTACTAAAGCTGTTAAAAGTTTAAAATTTAATTATTATTTAGGTTTAGATTTGTCCCCTACTAGTTGTGAATTGACAAAAAATATGGTGGAAAATCAAGTTAAAAATTTAATTAATAATTGTGAATTTTTATGTAAAGATTTTTTTCAATTTCAATTTCACAAAAAGGCTGATTTAATAGTAATTGGAGAAGTTTTAGAACATGTTGAGCAACCTTTAGAATTTTTAAAAAGAGCAAAAGACTTATTAAATGATGAAGGTGAAATTTTCGCAACCATACCTATCAACGCACCTGCAATTGATCATATATACTTATTTACACATCCAAATGAAATTTTTGAAATGGCAAAAGAAGCAAATTTAAAAATAAAACAATATGAATGTTTTATGGCAAATGACTATTCTTTAGAAAAAGCTTTGAAATTTAAAAATGCTATAACTATGGCTGTGGTATTTGAAAAATGAATTTAAATTTACCAATCCACCATATAGGTGTAGCATGTAAATCTTTAGAAAATGAAAGAAAAATATTTGAAAAGCTAGGTTTTATTAAAGAAGCTGAATTTATAGACGAACAACAGGGAGTAAAAGGAGAATTTATTATTCCAAAAAATAACTTATTTCCTCAATATCGCTTTGAACTTTTATCAAATTTAAATGAAAAAGGTGTATTAGATAGTTATTTGAAAAATAAAACTAAAATGTATCATATAGCTTATGAAAGCAAAAATATAGAGCAAGATTTATCTTTACTTTTAAATGATGGTTTGATAGTTGTTGATATAATGAAAGCAAGTTATTTTGCAAAACTTTGCTTTGTGATGATGAGTAATAATTTATTGATAGAATTGGTAGAGCTAAAATGAATCTTTTTTCACCAAATTTAAAAAGAAATGATCTCATAAAATTTAGCAAAGAAAATCATCATAAAAAAATTACTATCAATGTTTTTAGAAATCACTCTTTTGAAGTGATTTCAAGCATACTAAATGCATTTTTATCTTTTAGCAGATTAAAGGCTGAATTTAACATAAGCTCTTATGATGATAGTTTAAGTTATGATAATTTTCAAAAAGCAGATTTAAACATCATATTTATAGATTTAAATAATTATAAAAAAAATGTAGATGATTTTATCAAAGAAAAAATACAAGAACTATCAAGCATTAGCAACGCTCCTATCATCACACTTTTACTTGGCGATACAAGCTTAAAAGAATATAGTATTTGTGAAATACTAAAGCCCTTTTTAGATGAAAATCTCATCATAGATGATAGTAATTTTGAAATAAATGCAAGCAGACTTAGCAATAAAGCTTGTGTAAAATTAGCCCAAATTCTAGGACTAAAAATCCTACCTAGCTTTTTACAACCAACTTTAAAAGCAATCATCATAGATCTTGATAATACATTATACCAAGGAATTTTAGGTGAAGATGGCATTGAAAATCTTGCTTTATCTGGCAATCATAAAGCCTTGCAAAGTGAGCTTTTAAATTTAAAAAATCAAGGTTTTTTACTCGCCATTGCTTCAAAAAACGAAGAAAAAGATGTAAAAAAACTTTTTTCACAAAGAAAAGACTTTTTATTACAACTTGATGATTTTAGTATGATCAAGGCTAATTGGAAAAGTAAAGACGAAAATATTAAAGAAATTGTAAATTTTTTTAATATAGCTTTTGATAGTGTGTTGTTTATTGATGATAATATAGCCGAAATTGAAAATGTATCACACCTTCATATTAATACCTTACTAGCTGATGAAAATAGTGCTTATAGTTTAAAGCTCTATCCTAGACTTTTAAAAACAAGCTTTAGCAAGGAAGATGAGTTAAGAAGTGCTGATATTAAAGCAAATTTACAAAGACAAGAGCTTGGCAAGCTTAGCTCTAAAGAGTATTTTGAAAAATTACAAATTTGTTTGAAATTTCATATCAACTATGCGAATGAACTTGAAAGAATTTCACAACTGCTTAATAAAACTAATCAATTTATATCAAATTACTCAAGATTAAGCTTTAAAGAGTGTGAAGAATTTATGCAAAAACATGCTATTTTGACTATAAGCATGAATGATAAATTAAGTGATAGTGGTATTATAGCAATTTTTGTAGCTTATAAAGATGAAACAAATTTAATCATAAAAGATCTTTGTATAAGTTGTAGAGCCTTAGGAAGAAAGCTTGAAAAAATTATGCTATATAAGGCTATAGAATTATTACACCTGCATTTTAATACAAAAGAATGTATTTTATACTTTCAAAAGGGCGAAAGAAATATGCCATTTTTAGAATTTTTATATAGTTTAAATGCAAATATAAAAGAAAATTTTGCTCTAATCCAAAAAGAAATGATAAATTACGAAGGACTTATAATTGAAAGCTAGTTTTAATAAAGCCAAAATAGCGGGCATAAGCGTTTGCGTGCCTAATAAATGCATAAATATAGATGATTGTTTGGAAGATGTTTTTCAAAATGATGCCAAAATGCTAAAAAGAATGAAAAAAATTTCAGGCATACAAGAAAGATTTATCGCTGATGAAAATATTAGCACAACAGATTTAGCCTATGAAGCAAGTATAAATTTATTTAAAATGCTTGATTTTGATAAAAATGAGCTTGATATGGTGATTTTTATTACACAAACACCTGATTTTTTTATGCCATCATGTGCAAACTATCTTCACAAACGATTAAATTTAAAGCCTCAAACCATAGCTTTTGATGTAAATCAAGCGTGTTCAGGGTATTTATATGGCTTATTTATAGCTTTTTCTTTTTTAGAAAATCAAAATGCAAAAAATATTTTATTAATTTGTGGTGATACTTTAAGTAAAACCATAAATCCTTTGAATACAAATTTAGCTCCAATCTTTGGCGATGGAGTAAGCGCAACACTCATAAGCTGTGCAAATGAAAAATCTTTTTTTAAGCTTTATTCTAATGGAGAAGGTTTTGATAAACTCATCATACCTAATAGAGCTTTTGCTAAACTTGATGAGAGTAAAAGCTCCAATAAAGAAATATTTCAAACCAATAAGCATAGAAGCTTAGATAATCTTTACATGGATGGGGCTGAAATTTTTAATCAAGCGCTTAATCTTGAGAGCCAAAGCATAAAAGAAATGCTTGATTTTTGTGAAAAAGATAAAGATGAAGTGGATTATTTTTTATTGCATCAATCCAATCAATTTTTAGTCGATTCTATTATAAATGATTTGGGTATTGATAGCTCTAAAGCACCAAATTTTTTGATGTCAAAATATGCTAATTTAAGTGCCTGCTCTTTACCTGCTTTACTTTGTGAAATACAAAAAAATGATTTTAGTGCTATTTTAAGTGCTTTTGGTGCTGGATATGCCTGGGGGAGTGCTTATATAAATTTTGATAAAAACTTTAAAACTGATACAATTTCAATTTATAAAGGAGAAAAAAATGACTAAAGAAGAATTACTAGAGGCTATTAGCGAAGCTATGCATATGGATGAAACACTAAAAGAAGATATGATTTTAGATGATATTGATGAATGGGATAGCTTAGCTTTTGTATCTATCATGGTATTATTTAAAAACTCACTTGGCAAGCAAATTAGCGGTGATGATCTTAAAAAATGTGAAAAAGTAAGCGATCTTTTAGCTTTAGCTGGTGTTTAAACAAATATTTGTTTAAACCCTTTCCACACTTAAAACA